>CALCOQ010000111.1 GCA_937897005.1 uncultured euryarchaeote | reverse complement strand
GTACCGATGAGGATACATGGGGAGACAGCAATGGAGATGGAGAGTTGGATGATGATGGCGATTGTCTTGCCCTGCTGACAGACTTCCAGGACAGTAATGGCGATGGAGTCGATTGTGGGCCCGGGGATCAGGGGGTCGACGAGGATTTCTCAGAAGTATGGATAACCGATTTGATCAATAGCCGTGAAATATATCTCATTCCGATGTTGAATACTGACGGCAACATCTACGATCGTGAAGTCTACAGTGGTGAGAACGCTTGGGAGACCAATCCAAGAGGTGGCTGGAGAAAGAATCTGCGAGATAATACTGTGACTGGAGTCACACCAATTCCAGATACAGATGAAGATGTTGACCCTGCCTGTGATGGCGTCGATCTGAACCGCAATTACCAGTTTGAGTGGGGTGCACCGCTGGGAGCAACAGGGCCGCTTTTCCCGGGAATGTGTTACAATCCAATGGGTGGTGGAAATAATGACGTTTACAACGGCCCAGTAGATACAGTAGATCAAGATGGAGATTTCAAGTTGAATGAGGATGGGGTTGATGGGAAGGATGACGATGCAGATGGGCTTGTGGATGAGGACTGGCTGGGCGGCAATAGCGAACCTGAGACACTTTTCATTCAAGATATCACAGAGATGAATGACGATGACGGCGATGGCGCATCTGATTTTGCAGCGACCCTGACTTGGCACTCCTTCTCAGAACTGGTACTCTATCCGTGGGGGCATTGTCAGGATTGCCAGACCACTGACCATGACCAGTTGATCTACCATGGAAACGTAATGGCGGAAATGACCGGATATACCAATATGCAATCTTCGGACCTCTACCCGACAACTGGAGATTTCTGTGATTGGCATTATGGAGTTCACAATTCATATTGTTATACCATTGAGATCGGGAATAATTTCCATGAGCATCCCGATGATATAGATCATCTCGTTGATCTCAATGTCGGTGTCGCGTTCTACATGGTTGAAATAGCTGATAATCCAAGAGAGAGAGCAGACCTGGAGATTGCTGGAATGCCACAGAAACAACACATCATGATTCCTGAGAATGTATCTATCCCAGGGGATGGTCCGATTCCAATCGATATCTGCATCGACCGATTCTTCCCTTGGTCAAATCATAGTGATGTCAGTCACATCATGTATCGTACTGTTTCTCCAAATCGTCAACAGAGCGAGTATGGTCCACGGGAATGGAGTACTGAGGAATGGGCACACGTCGGCTTGCAGGATACTGGAGAAGATTGTAAATTACTCGATGGCACGAACGGTACCGCCATCAGAGCAGAAGTTCCAGTGCCGGATGACATGACTGGTGAATTGCATTACAAATCGATGCTTGGAACTCTTTCTGGAGCATTTCCGTACACTTATCCGGCCGAGAGCCAATATCACGTTCTTGAATTCCCATATCGCGCACCATTCGGCGATGTTGCATCAGGAATAATGTTGTTCATGGTGGTTGCTGCTGCCGTATGGGGCGGACTTGGGCTGTCTCTGAGACTTATGATGAAGGGTCCTGATGAAGAGCTCGAGAAACAATTCGAGGACTGAGGTGGTTCAATGCAGAAATCAGACCAGTTCAGCGGCCGCTTGGGTTTGATATTCGCCTCGATAGGTGCTGCTATTGGAACTGGAAACATTTGGAGATTCCCACGAATGGTCGGGGCAAATGGTGGTGGGACCTTCCTGATTCCGTGGTTGATATTCTTGTTCGTTTGGTCCATTCCTTTGGTCATCGCTGAATTCGCTCTTGGCAAGCGAAGCCGGACAGGAACGATTGGAACTTTCCGTATCTTCGCAGGCAAGCGTTTCGCGTGGATGGGGTTGTGGACTGCTTGGATATCAACAGCCATAGGATTCTACTATGCCATCGTTGCTGGTTGGTGCATGAATTATTTCCGACTTGGTTTCACAGGTGGCTTGACGAATGTCGATACCGCTGAGGTCTGGAATAATTTCCTTCAGTCCGGAAGTCAGGTCATATTATTCCAGTTCATTGTGATTCTCATCACTGTACTCGCTATCTGGAAGGGTGCCAAGGCCATTGAGAAGGTGAATGTCATCATGATGACCAGTCTTTTCGTGCTTCTCTTCCTTGCGCTCTTCCTGTCACTCTGGATGGATATGGAGGATGGAAGTCTGGATGGATTCCTTTTCATGTTCACCGTGGATACCAGTCTGTTAGCAGACCCCAAGATCTGGATAAATGGCCTTTCTCAATCTGCTTGGTCTTGCTCTGCAGGAATGGGCATGGCGATTACCTATTCGGTCTACATGCGTAAGGATGAGGACACTGTACTCAATGCATTCACGATGGGATTGGCCAACAACAGCATATCCATCATTGCTGGATTGGCAGTACTCTCTGCGATATTTGCTGTGGAGGCAGACCCGATCGCTACAGTTTCTCAAGGCTCCTCTGCAATCACCTTCCTTGCCCTACCCAGTGTTTTCGCACAAGCACCTGGTGGTGCAATCGGTGCTTGGATGATGATGTGGGTATTCTTCCTCGCACTCACGTTCGCTGCTCTGACCAGTATGATCTCAACCGTCGAACTCTGTGTTCGAAACTTCGTTGACCATGGATATGAGAGAAATCGTGCGGTTGCCATCACCGCCTTGATGATATTCATTCTTGGTCTGCCGAGCGCAGTGTTGTGGATCAAGTTCGATGCTGATGGTATCGCTTTCCCTCAATTCCTTGAGGTTCAGGACCACATCTGGGGATATGGTTTGATGTTCAGCGGGCTGTTCATCGCCTTCTCGATATGGAGGTATGGATACCAGAGGTGGCGAGAATCTGTGGATGCTGGAGATGGTCAGCCAGGCTTCTCAGGATACCTCAAACAAGGAGTGCCTGCTTTCCGTGAGGATTTCATCAATACTGGAGATAACGACATTTGGGTCGGACGTTGGTGGGATGTCATCATGTATATCGCGTTCCCAGTCCTGTTCACCGTGTTGATGCTCTCATACTTCATCGACCTCATCAATAATGTCGAGGACCCTTGGAATCCTGGCAATGCGCACGGCATCACTATCATCTTCCTGTTCTGGTTCGTTGTGGGTGCATTCTTCCTGCTCGTCAACAAGTTTCTAATTGCTCGGCCGTTGTATCGAAATGTCCCTGAAGGTGCTGATTGTGACATCAGCATGTTGCCTGGCGGAGATGATGAACTCGTTGTCATCGTTGGTGAAACAGCACCAGGTTGGGAGCATCTCGGTGAATCTGAAATTCTTGAAGCCGAGGTTGTTTGATCTCATAGTTCATCGAAGTCACCTAGATCAGCATCGATGACCTGATGAACATTGGCCTTTTCAGGAGCCTGACCGATATGCTACTGATTGTCGAGATTTTAATATGGTCAATGATCATCTCGCTCATCTTGATACCTTTCGTACGATGGTTCTGGAAGCGATGGGACTCCCCCAGCAAGGAGACCAAGGAGTATCTTGAGGAATTGGCGATTGAGGAACAGGAGCGTCAGGTCTGGATCGAGGCTGAACAATATGAAGCAGCGGTGAAGGAGGTCGAGAAGAAATGGACCAAGAGCCCCGATGCTGTCGCTCCTACGGAAGTGGAGAAACAGGCGGCGATAGCCGCTCTTGTGGATGAAACAACAAGCGAGTTGATTGACGAGAAACCACTTCATGACGGTCCAAAGGCTCCACCCGATGAGGTGGCAGCAGAAGTTGCCAAGATAGGCGCTCGTATCATTGAATCGAAGATGGGAGAGGCTGAGACTCTACTTCGAGAGGAGGGGGAACTTCCTCCTGAGGATATCGGCCAAGGCGCAGAATGGAAAGTCAAGAAGCATACAGGACCCGATGATTGGCCTGAAGTGAATTGGTAGGAAATCATCATCACACCTTACTCCTGCAACGGTAGTATTGATGGTTGGATGGCCTCGCCCTTCTCACATGGAGCGACCGAGAGGGACGCGTGACTTCGGGGTCTCCGAGATGTCACGTCGCTTGGCTTTCGAAGCCTTGTTGGAAGAACAAGCACGCCGTTCAGGGTTTCGCAGAGTAGCAACTCCTGTCTTTGAATCACTTGAATTATTCACTGCAAAAAGCGGTCCTGGAGTGGTCGGACAATTGTACGCTTTTGAGGATAAAGGCGGCCGTCAATTGACCCTCAGGCCAGAGTTGACCGCTCCAGTCATGCGTGCGGTCGCTAACGAGTTTCGTCAGGACCCCAAGCCATTACGCTTGTCTTATTTTGGTCCATGTTTCAGATATGAGGAATTCAAGACCGGACGCTATCGAGAATTCTGGCAATATGGAGCGGAACTCATTGGTGCCACAGGACCAATTGCTGAAGCTGAGGTTTTGGCATTGGCAGTATCCATGCTGGAGGCCAGTGGATTGGTTGATTGGGAGTTCAAGGTCGGCAATGTAGGAGTACTGAGAGCAGTCTTGGCAGCACTTGAGATATCTGATGTCGTACCAGAAGGAGCAACGGAATCACCGATGGCTTCGGCGATGAGGTTCCTCGACAAGGGAGATGATGAGGGGCTTGAAGCCATGATGGAGGCCTCTAAGAGCGATATTCTCAGCACATTGGCAAGTCTACAGGGTGGACTGGAAGTCATCGATGAGGCACGACAATTGTTAGGCACCATCGCTGGAATCGATCTCAGTGCTTTGGATGACCTTGCTATTACACTCAACGCATTGTCGAATCTTGCACCCTCTCCTCCAACACTCTCTGTGGATCTGACGGTCGCACGTGGTCTTGATTACTACACGGGTATGGTTTTCGAGGCTCAGGTTCCAGAACTGAAAGGCGAAGGACAAGTCCTCGGCGGAGGAACATATCGCTTGCTACACCTCTTTGGATTGGAGGAACTCGACCCCTGTTGTGGATTCGGACTTGGTTTCGACCGAGTACTGCTTGCATTGGAGAAACAGGCCGAACGTCTTGGACGAGAAGAAGTGGTTCCAGATGAGAACAGCGGGCCGGGAGTAGTGGCAGTCATTCCATTCAAGGTTCCAGTCGAAGAAGTCTTGCCATTGCTCTTGCAGATGCGTGCTGCTGGAGAGAGAGCAGTATTGGAATTGCGAAGCCGTAAACTTGGCAAGTCGATGGCCTGGGCAGACAGCATCGGCGCTGAACATGTCATCATCATCGGTCCAGAAGATATGGAGAATGGAGTATGTACGATCAGAAGACTGTCCGATGGAGAACAGACCACTCCGGCAATGGATGGGGTATTGGAAGCATTGCAAGGGCTTCGTTGATCATTCTGGCTTGCGCTTCAATGTGATTGCACCAGCAGCAACTGCGGCCATTGCAAGAACGGTGGTGAAACCAGGAGTGTCTCCACCCTCGGCACTTCCTCCCTCCTCCTCGAGGGTGAAACCTTCTTCAAAACTGGCCGCATCAATGGGCCATTCGACAGTGGAGTTGTTGCCAAGATAGAGGCGAAACAATGCCTCTTCTCCCGAGTCTGGAGTGAAAAATCCGCCTTCTTGGAAGTCTCCGATTATCACCATCTCGAATCGAATTTGAGGGTTTTCTGAACTACCATCAAGGGTCAGGAAGTCAGGATTGACAGGTGCATTGATTGGGACATTGTTCATTCCATCAGATACTGAGGTGATTTCATCTCTGAAGAATTCTGCATTTCCTCTGTACAGAGAAATATTCAGGTTCTCACAGTTTCCATTGTTGGAGCCAGAACAGCCTTCCTGACCGTTGCTCCAATGTCCTCCAAGTTCAATCTGGATATTGCCACCAAAGGCAAGCTATTCAGATTCGAGCACTAATTGCTTAATCGGTTGCGGCGCACATTGGCGGGGCGGGGATTCCGACGACTTATTGCCGG
>CALCOQ010000110.1 GCA_937897005.1 uncultured euryarchaeote | reverse complement strand
GAAGTTTCACGACAGCCAACATCGTTCGACCCAGACATCAAGATAACTCAATTACTGGCAGGACCCCACCTTCGCGGTGAAGTCATCAATGCGATCGCCGCTCTGGATCACGATGCAATTGTGATTCAAGGCACTGGCTTGGGACATCTTCCGATTGAGGACCCGATGGGAGATGCTCCCGAGAATCTGGAATTGAGAAAGGCCATCACAGAATGGTGTGATAGCGGAAGAATCGCATTGGTCAGTACGCAATGTATCGGGGGACCAGTGAACATGGCGGTTTACTCCAAGGGCCGAGGACAGATGGAAATCGGTATCATCGGCCATGATAGTCGCTGTGGACCGGACGCTGCCCTCATCAAATTGCACTGGCTGATCTCACGACATGGCCGTGATGCTGAAAAAATCGCAGCACTGTGGACCTCTGACCTTGTGGGAGAGAATCCGAGCGTGATGATGGAGTGAAATAGGTGTGGATTGACAACCGCGGTGGTCAAGAACCTGAGGCTGACACGAGGAGATGAGATGACACAACACGATTCACTCGAAGAGTTCCGTGAGCACCGAGCAGCTGCAACGGCTGGCGGTGGAATGAAGCGGCTTGAAGCGATTCGAAACAGTGGCCGCGGCACAGCAAGAGAACGGATACGCAGACTGATCGATGAAGGGAGTTTCAGTGAATTGGACACTTTTGTGAACCATCGTAGCAATGACGGTAATCATCACCTGCTTGGGCATCTGGGCGACGGAGTTGTTGCAGGACATGGAATGCTGGATGGAAGACGCATCTACTGTTTCGCTCAGGATTTCTCTGTCCATGGAGGTAGCATGGGGGAGATGCATGCACGTAAGATTGCAAAGGTGGTTGAGATGGCGGAACGCGCCAGAGTACCATTGATCGGAATCTGGGACGGGGGTGGACAAAGAGCACAGGACGGAATATCATCTCTGGGCGGCACTGGTGAACTGCTTGATAGATTGGTTCAGTGCAGTGGTCGAATACCGATGATCAGTCTGGTTCTAGGCCCAGTGGTTGGGGTATCCGCTCTCGCCGCCAGCCTCTCTGATTTCACCATCTTGGGGAGAGAACATGGCCAACTCTTCATGTCAAGCCCGTTGGAAACTCCAGAGGTTCTCTCTGGAGAAGTTGATTCCGCTGGTCTAGGGGGTGCTGACCTTCATGCCAGTCGCTCAGGAATCGCATGCCTGGTCGCAGAAGATGAAGATGATGCAATCGACATCGTGGCCTTGCTCCTTTCCCATCTTCCTGACCATAACATGGCTGAACCACCATACATTGCAAGTGCTGACCCATTTGACAGGACATCTCTGAAACTGGAGCAGATGGTGCCTGATAATCCAAACAAACCGTATGACATGCTGGATATCATCAAAGAAGTCGTTGATGATGGGGGATTTCTCGAACTGTTCGCATCTTATGCTGACAATATAGTCATCGGTTTCGCTAGACTGGATGGACAGCCGGTTGGAATCGTCGGCAATCAGCCACGGGTATTGGCGGGTTGTCTTGATATTGATGCATCGATCAAAGCAGCACGATTCATCCGTACCTGTGATGCATTCTCAATTCCGATTGTCACATTCGAGGATGTTCCGGGTTTCCTTCCGGGAGTGGTTCAAGAATGGGGCGGAATAATCCGCCACGGCGCCAAGTTGCTGTTCGCCTATGCTGAAGCAACAGTTCCCAAGTTGACCGTGGTGGTTCGAAAGGCCTACGGCGGGGCATATCTTGCTATGGCTTGTAAGCATCTGCAGACTGATTACAATGTAGCTTGGCCGACCGCTGAATTGGCGGTCATGGGAGCAGAAGGAGCAGTCAATATCATCCATCGAAGAGAAATCGCTGCGGCTTCAGAAGAAGAACGTGAAACGGTTAGAGAGGAATTGATCAATGAATACAAGCGCAAGTTTGGAGACCCATATGTGGCTGCAAAGAATGGGTGGTTGGATGATGTCATCGAACCGAGTGAGACCCGATTGAGATTGATTCGTGCACTACGATTGTTGAAATCAAAACGTGAATGGAGCCCACCCAAGAAACACGGCAATATCCCTCTTTGATCAACCCTTTCGACGAGCCAGATCAAGTAATCCACTGGGTTTGGTATCCTCAACCACTTCGATGACTTCTTCCTCGAACACGACATCTTCGGGATACTTCTCTACGTTCATCTGCTCGATAACCATCGTGGTGGTACTACGACGAAGGTTTCCAAGGAATGCCACTATCACAATGAAAACGATAGCAACGGCGGCGATTCGCAATTTCACATCATCGAACATCGACACCACCTCTTCCACTTCAGCAGAAGTATCATCCTGAGGAACATCTGAGATGGTGAATGACAATTGCTGCTCACTGGTACTCACTCCTTCAGTCTCTACCTTCATCCAGAATACGTGGTCACCGTGATTGGAGAACAAGGGTTGCAACAATACGGTACACGCTAATGCTCCATCCGTCCATTCAAGACAGGCTGATGAACTGACCAATAACCAATCATCAGCCCTCCAAGCAACCTTGACAGTATGTTCTGCTGGCTCATCCTCATCAAATAATGTGAAACCCAGGCTGATGTTTCCGTCATCTCTCACCTCTGGGTCATGCCATGACACCGCTGGAAGATCATCGATGGATGCTACGCTGAGATTCAATGTTGCATTGATGGTGGTAAGCCCATCAGAAACAGAAATCACCCAACAGGAATCATCCCCATGCCAATTCTCCTGTGCTGAAAGGACCAGGAATTCACCCTGGATGAGTGCAGTGACCGCACTACTTTCCACACAGTTGCTCTGGTTGACGGCTATTTCCAAGACATCTCCATCGGAATCGATAGCAATGCTATCAAGCGGAATCTGTCGAGAATCATCTTCATCGAAATCAAGGTCACCATATGTGAAGACCGGAGGGTCTGGAAGAGCGTTCACAACAACTGGAAACTGTACTGATATTCCGGCTGTTGAGCCATCGCTGACAGTGAGATTCAGAATTGCTGCACCAGACCAGTTCTCAACCGCACTGAGGTGCAATGAACCATTGCTCCAATCAAAACTGATATTTGCATCATTCAGACTACCAACCGCCTCGAGTGTTCCATTTTCAGGGTCAGAGAACCACTGGGAGATGTCAACGAAGATTCCTTCACTGTCCTCGTCAAATTTCTGTTGTGGTATCGGTCCAATGTTGACCACTGGGTCATCGACCGGAAGGAGAGTCACCACCGTGCTGATATTGAGTGAATCTGGCTGTGCAGATTGTTCACTCACCCACACCTCAAGAGCAACAGAGCCCTCCCATTCTGGCTCTCCAGTATGTTCAATTGTCAGATTGGTGCCATTGTTGCTCAAACTCAGGTTTCCTGATTCCTCCCCTACAAGATATGCATCCAGGAAGACGAGGTCCTGACCGTCAGGGTCCCAAGCGAAGACATAGGGTTCGATGGTTATGGAAGAATGCTGGTCGAAAACAATGACTGGAACAGGAAAAACCTGCTCTAGTGGAGTGTTTCCCCTGTTAAGAATGAACTCATGCGTGGTGATCATCCCATCCCATGATGCGAACAACACGATGCTCTGCATCCCTGGAGCAAGAGTATCAGAATCCACAGAGCATGAAGCACTGTCAGCACTGTCGTTGAAGACCCCTGGAATCAATGAACCATTCCAATGTAGACACCAAGCATCAGAGTTTCCCTCGCCGATACTGGAACCGTTGCGATGGGAGACATTCATCGTCAACTCAAGGGTCTGATTCAGTTCGATCTCCTCACTTGGACCAGTCGTGGAAATCACTCTCATCATCTTGGATCTGTTCAAGTCCTCATCAACATAAGCATCCTCATCAGAAAGGACCTCTGGGTCGATGTCTCGATTGGTTGCATTGTACCATCTGCTGTGGTCACCTTTGAGAATAAGGTCGAGATATGGTAACACATGTAGATATGCATGAGACTGCTGCTCTCCCTCATCCATGTTCCCCGAACCATCTTGGAAAGATTCCAACAAACCCTGCTCATCCTGATACTGGATATGGTTGGCCCCCAATGGTGACATCCTGTGCCAACCACCCGGCCAAACATCCACAACATTGTCAAGATGCTCTGAAGCCGGTGCTATCTGATCTGCAGTTCCGGTCAAGAACAATGCAAGACCTGGGTCTGCTGGTTCAGCATCCTGCAAGATATTGATGTTGACATCGGAGGTGTCGATTCCCAGAGCAAAGAAGGAACGAGGGGGTTCAAGGTCCAGATTCGCAGCATGGGAAGACCACTTGTTGTAGATGAGTGCAGCATCCATCCCTCCAGTTCCGTGTCCAGCAACACCCCAGTGTTCCATATCGAAAGCCCCAACCATGTTAGCAGGACCACTACCATCCTCAGTCCCGTTGATATTTATCTCAACCAATGCCAATATCAGGACTGAAATATCAGCCACGAGAGACTCATGGTCACCGCTCTCCCATTCGTCTGGTGCAATCGCAACGAAATATCCTGCTGATGCAAGGTTGGCCACCCAACTGTAGATATCGATATCTTCTCCATCATCGACGAAGAAGATGAGGAATGGGAATGGCGAGAAAGTACTGTTGATCGCTGCACCAGGACCACTTCCATTCTCAGATGGATAATACATCTGTGTCAGCCATTCATCACCACTGGAAGTCGCTTTCTCAACATTGACATCAACAACACCTGTGGAGAAGGTTGAATCGGGATATGAGTCCACGAACGCACTGTTCTCAGGCTCGGCTGAAACAACCAGCATCGGCGTCAGCAACATCAGAATCGCCAACAAGCACCTGATGCCCATGGATGCCCGTGGACTCTGTACTGTTTTCAATCAAACGCCTCAATTCTTCATTCAAAATAGGCTTCCACAGATGCCAATCTAGCCAACAGTAATCCCAAGTCCGGTAATTGATATGGAATATCAGGCCGCCATAATGTAGACCATGATATCAGATGTTGAGCAGCCAGTAACCAACGCCCATCAATTCCTGAGGACACATCCGCCAATTTCTCTACCCTCTGCTCGTACGAGCCATTCATGGCATCATATTTCGCCTTCATGACCAGACCTTCGGCCTCGAGTTCCTGATTCTCGAAATCAATGGTCAGTACGGCATCTTTCCCGTCCTTCGCCATCGATGCCTCCCATGGTCCACCTTCACGCAACTCACGGCGTCCTCCCAACCATCTGAGAAGTCCACCTTCCGCCGACCACGCCCACGCCACACTGCGTGCTGCACCGCCTCCACCTCTGAGATCAAGAACCGGTTCATCAGACATGTCGATACCAAGGTGCTCTGCCACGAGTATCAACCCAGGCCCATCTGTTGATGCTGCCCACCATTCGCGATTGTTCCAGCGCAGACAATTGATGCTCTCAATTCCCATTGAATCATCGACATATCTCAATGAAGCTGAACCCAACTGATGTTTGAGTGGTGAAGTCAAAGACAACCAGACCTCATCGCCTGAACCGGGTATTCCGTCTGGGCCGACTGGAAGGTGAGGAGATTCTCCACGCTGAGACAGTTCTTGCGGACATTCACTTATTGCCTCCGTAGCCTCAGCAACAGCCTTGTCAAGCCGCGATGTAGTGACGAAACGGTTTATCTCGGCCCCACTGAGGTCCCACTCCACTGAACGCGGGAGGGCATCGACATACGCCCAGGCCAATGCATCCTCGACCTTTCTTGCTGGGATGACCATGACTCGCTTCATCTGCATGTCTGGACTCTTCTTGCCATCACCCTCTCCAGCGATGTGAGAAACCACCAAACGCGCCAATACTGGTGACAATGATTGGGCGATTGGGTCGCCCGCACTTCCATAGCGTACGGCGACCATGACTATAGGCAGTGAATGGAGCACTTGAATGAAACGCCTGCAAACCATCCGGCATTAACCTCATAATTGAACACCTGCACGGCAGTACGAACTCCATGAAGAATAACGGCTCACTCATCTGGATGTTGCTCGGCCTGACCCAGATATTCCTGATGTTCGGGATGTGGGAAGAACTTGAGGGGCCGATGACCACATTGTTTGGTTCAAGCGGTGCAGCAATGGTGGTTCTGGCCGGATATTTCTGGATTCAAGAGAAACGCAACAATACACTCACAGAGTTGCAGGGATACAACAAGCACGAACGTACCAATACATACAGGAATGAAGAAGGTACACTGATAGAGAAAGCAGCCGGAAAAAGGGACAAATCTAGTCTATGGATCACTTTCTTCTGGTTCATCATTTGCTGGTTCCTCACCAAATGGCTGTTCTGAGGTATCCGCATGGGAAGTGCTCTCAGTCGAATGATAGAAGATGAAAGTCATGAGTCTTTGATGGGTGGATATTGGGTCTTGATTCGGCGCTTCGTATGGGTGATGATTCCAATATTGATGGTCTTCGGAGGCATTGCATTGAAGTTATCATCACTGTGGATCGCCATCATCGTCGGAGCATCTCTCGGTCCACTGATGACCCTAGAGCGAAAATTCATCGAATGGGGTCAAAAGGGAAAAGGGGAAAGCAACAAAGCCTCTGCCACCAGTCGGAAGGGCAAGGTTAACTGAACTGGAGGTGAAATCATGGCATGGAATCTGTTTGAACTCGTCGGACTTGGTGATGTCTCCGGCCTGGATCTCCTTTTTGCTTCAGCAGCACTTGTTGGAGGACTGTTGTTTCTGGCCTGGTTCTTTCTGCTCATGATCGGCGGTGTGGCTGGAGGACTTCTCGATGGAGCGCTTG
Organism: uncultured euryarchaeote; assembly: GCA_937897005.1. Classification (GTDB taxonomy): domain Archaea; phylum Thermoplasmatota; class Poseidoniia; order Poseidoniales; family Poseidoniaceae; genus UBA226. The sequence continues at coordinate 6,470 of CALCOQ010000110.1, read as the reverse complement.
GTCTGGACGTCGATATGGGGGCCGACCTCTCATTCAAGGCATTCACATTTCAAGGAATAATCGCCTTCGTGATGATGTTCGGCCTGATTGGTCTGGCATTCTCCCGCTCTGATCAGAATGACATGGTAGCACTACTTGCTGGTACTGTGGCTGGTGGCGGTTCAATGTGGAGCATGGGAAAACTGTTTCAGGTATTCCACAACATTCAGACCAGCGGCACCATGGACATCAACAATGCCATCGGACAAACTGGAACTGTGTACATGAGAATCAAACCTGGAGAGGTTGGTCAGATACAGGTTAATATCCAAGGTGCAATGCGAACTCTTGATGCCTCTGCTGAGGATGAGAAACTGTACCTGAAAACAGGATCGATGGTAACCGTGAATGATGTAATCGCTGGAAGAATGGTCGTCGTACCATTCTCCAAGGAAAATAATGAGGATGAATGAACATGACGAGCCACACAGATGATGGAACAGGAATAATGACGATCGCCATTCTGGCGTTCATAGGATTACTCGCACTTTCGGTGCTGCTGTATGCATCGAGATTCAAACGCTGCCCATCGGACAAGATACTGGTCATCTATGGTAAGACCCAAGAGGGGCAATTCGCGCAATGTCACCACGGTGGTGGTAAGTTCGTTTGGCCTCTGTTCCAGGATTATGCCTTCATTGACCTCAGACCGATGACCATCCTCATCGACCTACAGAACGCACTGTCACTCCAGAACATTCGAATCAATGTTCCAAGCACATTCACCATCGGAGTCAGCACCGTCAGTGAGATCATGCAGAATGCGGCTGAGAGACTATTGGGCCAACAAGCAACCCAGATAGAGGAGATGGCGAAGGAGATCATCTTTGGACAATTGCGATTGACTGTCGCCTCGCTGAGGATCGAGCAGATCAATCAGGACCGTGAGTCCTTCCTTGAACTCATCCGCAGCCATGTCGAGCCCGAGTTGAACAAGGTCGGACTATACCTGATCAACGTCAACATCACCGATATCCACGATGAGGCGAACTATATCGAGAGCATCGGTAAGAAGGCTGCTGCAACAGCCGTCGAAGCTGCACGAGTCGATGTTGCTCAGGCCCAGAGAGATGGTGCTGTAGGAACTGCAGAAGCAGACCGTCAGAGAGAAGTTGAAGTTGCTGAGCACATGGCTGAATCTGAGAAAGGTAAGAAAGGTGCTGAGATCAACCAGCGTGTCTACGTCCAGAGTCAAGAAGCGCTCGGTATCGAGGGAGAGAACCTGGCAAAGGCCAACATCGCCGATTACAATGCTGGTCTCGCAGAAAAGGAGGCTGCAGCGCTACAGAGATCTGAGGTCGCAAGACGGCAAGCAGAAACCGAGATCCAGAAGGCACAATACTCCCTTGAACAAGAGCGCCTCAAAGCCGAGGAGATCGTTCGCGAAGAAATTGCTAAAACTCAGATTGAGATTGCTGCAGAAGCAGAGGCTGAAAGAATCCGCCGCACCGCACAAGGTGAGGCAGATGCAATCCTCTCCTTACGTCGTGCAGAGGCTGAAGGAATCGCAGAGGTTCTCAATGCCAAGGCAATGGGATACGAGAAACTTGTCAAGGCAAGTGGAGGAGACCCCAAGGCTGCAGCCACCCTGTTGATGGTGGAGAAGATAGAGAATATCGTGGCCCGACAGGTAGAGGCTATCAGCAACCTGCAGATAGACAAGATCACCGTCTGGGACTCAGGTGGGGCAGATAGCTCCAGTACAGCCAATTTCGTTTCCAACTTGATCAACAGCCTACCTCCGATACACGATGTCGCCAAGATGGCTGGTGTTGACCTACCGTCTTATCTGGGCTCGATGGCTGAAGACAAGAGCGAATGATTGAGGACCCAATAGGGCCCTCATGAGGGAACGCTCAAAGAGCGTCTATCTGCCACAGCGTCCATGGACAGCGACCTCGACATCGCCAGAGCCGCAGTGATGGCACCTGTCGAAGAGATTGCCTGGAAACTGGGAATCCCCATTGAGGAGTTGGTCTTGACCGGTGATGGGATGGCCAAGATCAGGTGGCAAGGTATCAAGAAAAGATTTGATGAACCGCAAGGAAACTTGATTCTGGTGACTTCCGTGAACCCAACTCCATTCGGAGAAGGAAAAACCGTCACCACCATCGGTTTGAGTCAAGCCATCAACCGTCATGGAAGAGAGGCCACCTGCGTCATCAGAGAACCCAGTATGGGGCCAGTATTCGGAATCAAGGGCGGAGCTGCTGGTGGAGGATATTCACAGGTTCTGCCGATGGAGGATATCAACCTGCATTTCACAGGTGACCTGCATGCTGTCACCTCTGCCCATAATCTTCTTTCCACGCTGATTGATAATCACATCAAACATGGAAATGAACTGGCGATTGACCCATTGCGCATCAGTTGGCCAAGAGTCATCGATCTGAATGACCGAGCGCTGCGCAATGTGACCGTAGGTAAAGGAGGAGCAGCAAATGGTTACGTGCGAGAAGACCGCTTTGACATTACCGCGGCTAGTGAAGTGATGGCGATACTGGTTCTGGCTTCGGATTATGAGGACCTGCGCAATCGCCTTGGCGACATCATCATAGGCGAGAATTCAGATGGAGACCCGGTCAGGGCAGAACAACTTGGTGCGGCTGGGTCGATGGCTCTGCTGCTACGCAATGCCTTCCTGCCAAACCTGGTCCAGACCCTTGAGAAGGACCCTGCCTTCATCCATGGCGGTCCATTTGCAAACATCGCTCATGGGAACTCGAGCATCATTGCAGATAGGGTAGCATTGGCATGCTGCGAATATGTAGTGACCGAAGCCGGATTCGGTTCTGACATGGGTGCTGAGAAATTCATGCATATCAAAGCAGCAACAAGTGGACGGGGACCTGATTGTATTGTACTCAACGTGACTCTGCGTTCCATGAAACTGCATGGAGGTGCATTTGGGGACCGAGGGGGTCGGAGACCAAGTTCAGAAGAAATGGACAAACCCGATGTGGAAGCAGTCCTGGCAGGTGCAAAGAGCAACCTCGACAGACATATCCGCAACATGATGCTGTTCGGTGTCCCTGTAGTGGTCAGCATCAATCGCTTTGGTAGTGATACGCAGGCGGAACTGGACGCACTCCGTCTAGCAGCACTGGATTCAGGTGCCAAGGATGCAGTCATCTTCGAGGGCCATGCCAGAGGAGGAATCGGAGGACTGGAACTGGCCAGAGCAGTGATTGCAGCAACTGAGGACCATATCGCCGCAGGAAGGCCGTTCACTCCGTTGTTCAAGAAGGATGCAGAGGTGGCTGAGAAGATTCTCAAGATAGCAACACAGATCTATGGGGGTTCTGGAATAAACATCCGCGCCAAGGCCCACCGGCAACTGAAACAGATCGTGGATTGGGGCTATGGAAACCTACCGGTCTGCATGGCGAAGACCCAGTATTCATTCAGCCATGACCCTGATCTGCTTGGCGCTCCATCTGGATTCGAGATTCCGGTAAGGGAATTCCGATTGAATGCCGGTGCCGGATTCGTGGTCGCAGTACTGGGTGAAATGATGACCATGCCTGGTCTGCCGAAGATTCCGGCCGCTGTGGACATGGATATGGATACAGATGGAAACCTGACCGGCCTGTTCAGTTGAACGAGAAGCAACCTGATTACTGCTCATTCTCAGTGCGCAGGTTGAAAATGTGTCATCTGCGGAGCAGAACCGGTGAGATGGTGCAGGTCATCAAACGCGAGCCCGACCTATGGCGTCTGAGGATTCGCAGTGACGATGACCTCTGGACTCTTGCTCATCTATGCAAGAAAGGTCGATTGCTTGGGATGCTGGGGGAACGTAGAGACCAGACCACTGCGGGACAAGAAGGTGGTAGAGCAAAAGCCGCAGAGCGCAAACGAATGTGGATTGTTCTGCGTATCGTGTCTCATGAGAACCATGCATTCAGTGACATTCTCAGGGTCCACGGAATCATCGAAGAGGCCCCTGTGGACAAGGGTAGCCATCATACCCATCTTATCGAATTAGGAGATGAAGTGGAATTGCGAGCGGCTTCGTTTCCAAGAGTGGATGTGGAACTGCTGGAAAAGGCCAGCCGGGCTGGAGGTCAGAGTAGACTGGCCATCGCTGTTGTCGAGCACGATGAAGTCAATCTCTTCGAATTGGCAACACATGGAATTCGAGAAGTGGCACAATTCACCCTCAGAGGGGGAGGGAAATATTCAGGTGGAGCAAAGGCGAGTCAAGATGTTCAGGATTCGTTCCGAATCAAGATCGCCAAGGACCTGCACATGCAGTTACCCGAAGATGTCCCACTGCTGTTGTGCGGTCCAGGAATGGCCCGTGAAAGATTGCTCGCAGAAATGCAGCACACCGGCAGGGAACTCAAGACTGTGGCCACATCCATAGGTGGTAGGCCCGGCGTCAATGAGGTGCTGAATGAGGGCTTGGGAGGAGAACTCCTCGCCGAGCACAGTCTGGTCAACGAAGTGCGACTACTGGGAGAGTGCTGGAGACGTCTGGCCACGGATGGAGCGGTCGCCTACGGCAAGAAGGAACTGCAGAGGGCGAAGGAAGAGGGTGCTATCGAGACCATGTTGATCAGTGCAGAAACACTTCGTTCAGAGGATTCCATCAATGGAGCTTCTTGGGAGGAATGGGTCATTGACCTGTCCGATACCGGAGCAAAACTGGTGCAATGTTCCCTTGAGCATGATGATGGACAGCAATTGTTGAGTTTCGGAGGAGCAATCGCATTACTGCGATTCAAGATTTGAGGTATTGTCATGGTTGACGTGATCTGCGTTGGCGAGGCAATGCTACGCCGCATGTCTGATTCAGATGAGGTCACCATCGGTGGCGCTGAACTGAATGTCGCCATCGCACTGGCTCAATTCGGTTGGGATACCACCTGGTTGAGTGTGCTTCCAGAAAATGACAAGGGCATCGTTTCCCACGCCACCTCCTACGGTGTAGATAGCCTGATTTTCCGGTCTTCCGGCAAGGTGGGCGAATACATGGTCAATGTAGAAGAAAAGAAAGTGGAGTATGATCGTTCAGATTCCGCATTCGCCCAACTGGATGCCGATTCGATTCCAGTACGAAACCTGTTGACAAATGCGGGCTGGGTCCATCTGACTGGCATCACTCCATTTCTGGGTGATGGCCCAAGAGCGCTGTGGAATCGAGTACTCACTTTTGCTGAACTGGATGGCGTCAAGATCAGCCTTGACATCAACCACAGACCAGCACTGTGCAGCCGTGAGGAAGCATGGGAAATGATAGAGCCTCATCTGCGCAAGATACACTTCCTGTCGATGTCATCCACAGACCTTGATTGGATCTGCCAGCATAACGGAATCGAGGCTTCAAGCGAAGAAGAAAAGGTACAAGCGATTGCGAAACGTTGGCTCATAAGTACCGTCGGTTGCACATTCAAAGACAAATTCGAAGGTAGACGTGATGGCCACCAAAAACGCTGGTCAGTGGTTGCGGGCCCTGAACACATCTTCTCAACACGAGAGGAGGCGTTGGTACACCTGCCCATCGAACATCTGGGCTCTGGTGATGCATGGACCGCCAGCGCCATCTCAGGATTCGGATTCGTTGCAAGTGGGCATACAATCTGGTCGCTCAGAAGAGCGGACCAAGTCGCTGTTGTTCAACAATCCACCAAAGGAGACCAATTGGAGTGGAATAAATCGGAAGCCGACCTCATGAGCAAGAAGGTGGTCGCAGCAAGTGGTCTTGTCAAAGCGGGTGTCATTCCTATTCTGCGATGTGAGAGTATCGAGGAGACAATGGTACTGGCAGAACGATTGATCAACGCTGGAGCGAAGGCACTGGAGTTCTCTCTGGATACTCCCGGTGCGTCCAATCTCCCAGCCAGATTCATCGAGAACAAGGAGACCATCTGTATAGGAGTGGGAACCATCACCGAGCCGATATCCCAAGTCATGAAAGCAACACAGAGAGGGGCTCGGTTCCTGTTCTCAGCCACTAATCCCCCTGACTTCATTGAGGAATGCCAGAATTTCAGTGCACTGGCAGTACCAGGCGTAGCGAATATCAGTGAAGCGAAGAAAGCAATTCTCCAAGGTGCTGAAGCGTTGAAACTCTTCCATGCGGCAAAGGATTGGCCAATCGAGGAATTGCTGAAGATACGAGAGATGTTTCCGGAGGTCATCCTCATTCCTGTCGGTGGTCTCAGCCTGAAGGACGTTCAACCCATGTTTGAACTAGGGATGGATGCAGTTGGACTGGGCGAAGCGATATCATCAGCCAGCGATGAAGAACTACGAACCCTGTTCGCCCGTTTCTCGTGAACAATTGACTGATGAAGTAGGCGAATATTTGCCTACTGGGTGTGAATGCTTGATTCAGCCTTTTGACCGGCATCAGTATTACAACCTCTGAGTATTTCGCACAATCATGAGTGCTACCGTGACCGAAGCGGTTTCTGATACTGATT
>CALCOQ010000109.1 GCA_937897005.1 uncultured euryarchaeote | reverse complement strand
GGATTGGCATTATCGAGTGTGAGCCAAGGAAGATTCTTTCCTGCAGTTGCATTTCTGGCGATATTCCTGGTCAGTAAATTGCTGGCCTTCCTGATCTGGCAATTATTCGAACGAAGTGTGATCTATCTGATATCTCCATACGATTGTATCGCCCACCTTGGACAAACCATGCTCGGAATATCTTCCAGTTATGACCACCCATGGACCTGGAGTCTGGTCTCCATTCTGATCATCAATGCAATCGCTCTGTATGTCCTGATATCGCGAGTATCTTCGATGGAGGTGACCAGAGAATGATTCCGGACATGAGTCAACGAGGAGAAGGTCCAGAGGCGCAGGCCCCAGTGCAAGCCGAAGCACCTACTGTACTCCTCGACAGGGTCAGCAAATGGTACGGTTCAATCGTTGGATTGAATGATGTCAGCATTGCCATCAGCGGTGGCGTTTCAGGAATCCTGGGAATGAATGGGGCTGGAAAATCCACTCTCTTCAAACTACTCACTGGCAAATTGAAACCAAGTCAAGGAACGGTCAGACTGTTCGGCGTAGACCCATGGCAAAGCACCAAGCCTTTCGGAAGAATCGGTTTCGTCTCTGAATCCGAGAAGTTGTATGATTGGATGACAGGTCTGGAGTTCGTAGCGACAATGGCACGTCTGCATGGGATGACGAGGGAGGAAGCAGTGAAGGAATCAGAACGGGTCATTGAATTCGTGGGAATGAGCGACGCCATGAACAAACGCATAGGCAAATACAGCAAAGGTATGCGTCAGAGAATCAAGATAGCCCATGCACTGGTCAATGATCCTGACCTGATCATCCTCGATGAACCTCTTCAAGGATGCGACCCATTGGCCAGAACAACCATCATGAATGTCATCAGAGAACTAGGTGCCCAAGGACGCACGGTACTTGTCAGCAGCCACATCCTACAGGAGATTGAAAGAATAACCGAACAGATCGTCATTCTTCATCGCGGACGATTATTGGCTCTTGGGAACCTGCATGCTATTCGTTCAATGCTGGACCAGCATCCACATTCAATCAGACTCACCTGTGACGACCCCCGGAAGATCTCGCAACATCTAGTGAACGATGACCAGGTCTTCGGTCTGCAGTTCGAGACAGAGGAGTCTCTTATCATCAAGACTCGAAATCTTGGTGAAATGCACGCAAGACTGCCAGCATTGATTCGCCAAAGTGGAATCAGAGTCACTGGAATCGACAACCCCGATGATAATCTGGAATCCATCCTGCAATACCTGACTGGAGGGGAGTCTTGATGAGCGACGAGAACTCAAGGTTCGCCGGACTGGACCGCAAGGCTTCAGCTCTGGCAGAATTCACGATTCGCCAATACAGGACCAAGTTGTCAACCTGGGTGGTGATGGGAGTAGGGATGCTCGCCATTCTGATGGTGTTGTTGTTTCAGATTGAAGCCCAATCCCAAACCATCGATGCGATAGACAATGACTTTGATTCCTACGATTTCGATGCCGATGGATATCCAAATGGGCAGGAGATCAGGTATCAAACCAATCCGCGGGATGAACTGGACCATCCCGGACTCCTAGAGGGGGATATTTCTCCAGATGACCCTTCATTATACATCAACGAAGATGGCTTTGACTGGGAACTCGACTCTTCTGATGTACAATATATTGGGTTCGATGATGACGGAGATTGCCTTCAACCTGAAGCAGGAAACATGGTGACAGACTCACAGAAAGACAGCAATGAGGATGGTCATGTATGTTCCATCAAGGTCGCATGGTCAAGTCTGGATAACCGGTGGTACATCTCTTCCGATGCTGGAGTTGATGAAGACCCAGACGAGGATGAATTCTATCATGAAGCGATACACCGCTCGTTCATCATCGGTTTCGGCAAGGTGGGTTTCGTTCTTCTCATCGGCATCTTCCTTCCACTGTTCCTCGCAAGTGGATTGATTCGACAGGAGATTGAGAATGATACCATGCACTATCTCGTTGGCAAACCGATACACAGGGCCGAGATTCTGATTTACCGTTTACTTGGATTCATGGCGATTGGCGTCCCATACATCGGCATATTGGTACTTTTCACTGCAATAGTGGTAGGACTCTCTGCCCCTGGAGACTCATTCTTCCGACTCGGTGATATCGGCATCTGGTTAGGAGTCATGTTAGCAGCCTGGCTGATGCTGTTGGTTTACGGTACCTTGTTCATGCTGTTCGGCATGATACATAGACTCGGGGCAATCGCAGCAATAGTTTTCGGAATATGGGAATTCGTTCTGGCGATGATATCTCTGGCTGACCCCTCGTTGTTGATAGCAAGGCTCTCCGTGGTGTTCTGGGGGATGACCATAGTTGATGCCTGTGCCATGATGGTCTATCCTGATACTCCAGTGATGCTGGCTCAGGGTCGTTCGATCAAGAGTAATTCTGATTGGAGCATTGAGACTGGAGTTCTGTTCTCACCTGACCAGATGCCGGGAACTGGTGCCTTGAGTTCTTTCTGGAATGAAACTGCGCTAGGCTCACTCGGTCCATTCATGACATTGCTGGTCTCAGTACTCGTCCTTCTGACATTGGCTGCCTCACTCATCTTCATAGGGCAGGCCATTTTCAAGGGCAAAGAGATATCCTGAGGTGGCTTGATGCAGAAATTCGCTGGCCCTCTATCCAATCTTTGGTCGATGGATTCTCCCCCTCCTATCAACAGGCTGACGTGGCAATGGTGGTGGTGGTTGGTCATGCTCGATGCCGACCAGGTTGATGGCGGGAGGCAACTGATGGTACTGTGGTCGACCAAGGATACTGCTCATATCGATGTCAACGGAAAGCCATGGGAAGGCGATGGACGTCCACACGATGACGAAGATGCTTGCATCATTTCAGGGATGGTTGCATCATGGTGGTGGGATGGAGAACGGATGTGGGAACCTATCAGACTACAGAACTGTAGATTGGCGGTCATCGCTGCCGACAAGGAAACTTGGCCATCTTCAGAAAACAATGGTTCTGGTGCAGTGATTCCTCTTCTGGATGACGACCTCTCCATGGGACTGGACCCCTCAGAAGGTCGGTTCTGGTTGAACATGAAGAGCCAGATCGATGGAGCCCCAAGCAACTTCAATATCGAGATGACTCCTTGGCACCCTGCTGTCTCGACATTGAGGACCGCAAGCAGTGACTACACCGAAAGGATGGGCTACACAATCAACAGATTGCATGGAAGCAGAGCGACAGCAACCATCGATGGGGAACAACATCAAGGAACCGCATACCTGCAACGGGTCAGGGTTCAAGCCCCTGCAGTGCCATGGTACTGGGGAATGCTGCACTTCTCCGATGGTTCCTATCTGGATTGGTTCATGCCTCATGCATCATTGTCGATGAGCGCCCGCAGTGATAGGCCGTGGCCATTGAGGCATATCTCTCATCTACCATTGTCACAGGGTGGAATCTGGCATGATCATGAGAATGGACGTAGTGAGAGGTTCAACAACTGCGTCGTGCGACTCATTCCAAGTGAAACCACTGAAGGAGAACACGGGCACAGCCCCCAAGCCCCCCTTCCTTGTTTTGAAGTGGAGTTGAAGAATGGGCGTACTAGAATCAGACTGCGCGCCAGAGCAACGGCAAGAGCCCACTTCAGATTCGACCAACCCACGCGTGCAGGTCTGGTCAGCCACCTGACTTACAATGAATACCCGTTGAAGGTAGAGAAATTCATCATCGAGGACGAAAATGGCACCAGACACCTCTCAAACTGGGATTGGGTCATGGGTAACGGAGAGCATAGTTGGGGTCTTCTACACTGATTCAAGGCCCATTGTCTGCAAAACCTTCATCAATAGACAGAACAGGTTGCCCCCCTAGGTGAACAGCGTGAGTGACGAAGAGGCAGCAGCCGAGGAAGCCAGCGAAGAAACCGTAGAAGCGACCAGTGCAGCCCCTAGCGGCGGTGGCGGATCTGATTTGACCGCCTCCCATGGGCAATTATTCGGTTTGGTCACCGGAGAGAAGATGAATCATATCGTGAAACCAACGGTTTTCGCATTCTGGAGCATGTATATGCTCGGAATAATGGTCTTCTGTGTGCACATTTTGTTCTGGTGGGCAGAGACATTTGATCCAGGAGATGAAGCCAGTGCATTTGTTGACATCGTTGACATGTTAGCAGGCAGCGCACCGACTGTCGGGTTCACTATTCTGATGCTCATAGTGCTGTGGTTCAACAGGATGCTCAATGTTGGTACGAGTGGAAAGGGATTCTCCTTCCTGTTGTTCTTGATTGCAATCGTGCCATCTCTGATTGAATTGGATGATGTACTCTCATCGTTGGGACTGACCGAAAAAGAACTCTTGCCATCATGGTTCGAATACAGTTTCTTCATGTGGGGTATCGGCTGGGGTGCATTCATCTTCATGTTCACCATCTGGACCCAACGTTCCTTCACCTATGCGGTCACCTCTCAGGCGGTGATTCTGCAGCAGGACTTCATGATGAGTCGCTCGCGAAGGAGATTCCTGTTCGACAATATCCGTGAGATCAATGTGATTCAAGGCGCAATTGGAAAAATGATGAATTTCGGCTCTGTCATCCCCATGACTGGAACAGGTCTCGGCATACAGGAGAGCACTACCGGAGTCGCCGCAGGCGCTTCGATTGGACCTGAAGTCAACGAAGGCGACAGTGTTCCTACGAAGACAGGGAAGAGGATATTGAAGGCCTTCCTGGCCATTCTGATGTTCCAGAGGACAAAGCGTTCCATCTCCCAGAATCCGAAGCACTGCTTCTTTGGTGTCGGAGACCCATATGGTCTTGAGAAGGAGATCAATGAAGCATCTGGTGCAGTCAAGGAAGCAGCCGCAGACAGGCAGGCTGAGAAGATTGCTGAAGCACTCAAAGGCAACGAGTGATTTTCACTGATTGCTTATCCGCTTTCTTGATAACCGAGAGTCTTGCCACAGACCCTGTTGAGGTGTGACGATGAGTGAAGAAGTACTAGCGTCTGCGGTTGAGATGTTCCGCTCTGGAGATTTGAAAGGAGCGGTGGAAGAATTGGAGAAGAAGGCGAAAGAACATCCGGATATCGCCATGGTGCATCATACCTACGCAGAATTCGCAAACATGCTGAACACTGAAGAGCAGGATGATGTCATTCCAGGAACCAAGATCATGATGTCTTACAAGAAGGCGATGGAACTGGATGAAGAGAATGACGAGTACATCGCCGATTTTGCTGGTTTTGCTCTTGAATGTCGGCGCTTGCCAGTCGCCATCAAGGAATTTCAGCGTTACAGCACCCGCCTTGAAATGGCTGATATTCCAGTTGATGATATTCTCTACATGGCAGCACGAAGCATCATTGATACGATTGAAGTCATCGACCCTGAGAAGGCGAATCCAATGGTGCAACCATGGGTCAAACAAGCACTCATCTGGGCAGTTGGAGGCCTAGGCTACGACAAGGACAGGGCGGCGGAGATACTCAAGGAGTGAGGTTGGTGGCAGGTGAGATGACTCGTCTCGCCTTCGCCTTTGGACATCTTGGAGATACCTTTCACGGAAGTCAGGTTCAACCAGGCCTCAGGACCGCCCAAGGAGAGTTACAGAGAGTACTTGCTGAACTGGGTTTCATCGATAAATCAACAGGCTCACCACAGCCATGTATTCTAGCCAGCAGAACCGATGCTGGAGTACACGTCAGAATGAATGTCGCCGCTATCAACATCTCAGCCGAATACTGGGATGGGATGAATGAAAGGGGTTTCATCAACGCTGTCAACGACCAACTGGATGGAGACATCGTGGTTTGGGCCGCTGATCAAGCATCAGAGAACTGGAATCCGAGAAGAGCTGAGAGTAGGTCATATCGATACAGGTTGGAGGGCTTGGATGATTGGCGTGCTGTGGATGAAGACTCGTTCCAGAAGTGGTTGGATATTTTTACTGGCAAGCAGGATTTCAGAAACTTCTGTCGCACCGATGATGTTCCTGATACGGTGCGCGAAGTGCTTGAACTGAAAGCATGGAAAAATGAAGTGGATGGAAGAATCATCGGCTTTGAAATCCGCGGCAGGGCCTTCCTGTGGAACATGGTGCGTAGAATCGCCTCTGCATTGACAGGCTTGGCCAAAGGCACCATAGTTCTTGATGAGGTCAGAAGTGCACTCAATAATCCATTGGACAAGAAGGACTTGGGTCTGGTACCAGCCGATTGGCTAATACTCTGGGAGGTTGAACACTGCGATGTCAACCTTGTCTCAAAGGCTCGCTCATCATCACCCATCACGAATCTTTCCATCCCCCCGGACAAGGCGATGAATCGACGTCGATTTCAACGCTGGACTGAAGCAGCAAGATTGGAACAGAAACAGATCTGTTACTCACAATGGGATTCAATCATGAATTGATGATGACCAACACATCGTCTCCATCTACCACATCCAGTTCCTCTCGCAGGAACACTTCCGAAATGATTTCGACGACATCGACATGTCTGGTCAGATCAGGAATCAGAACAGCACATGGAACGACCTCAGGAGTGAGGATCTCAGCAAGAAATGCTGTTGCTCCACCGAATGAAACTCCATCCCTGAGAAAACCATTGACCCTTACTGGGTCCAACGACGAAACCTCGACATGCTCTGCAGCAGCCTTCAATTCCTCATCTGCATCTTTACTTTCGATTCCCACGAGATTACGAAGAGCGATATTGTTGACGAAATCATCACCTGAAACCTTGAGGTTCAAAGTTCCCGGCCATGCAGTCTTGCCCAGAATACGTTTGAACTGTTCCTGATAGTGACTCTGTGCCATGAAGATGTGAGCACGTCCAAGTCCAGAACTCACCTTTCCATGGATTCTCATTGCGGCCACGTTGCGCCGACCCATGTTCCTCACAAGAACATGGTGCTGGAATCACAATTCGAAGGTCATCCCTTCAAAACCGATCTCCCAACCCATCTGCTCAACCATCCGTGCTTCAGGTGAACCATCATCATGCAATGGATTGGTATGGTTCAGATGGATGAAAATCACACGCGGTTCTCCTTCTTGCCGGACTCCCAGTGCTTCAATGGTCTCTCTGACAGGTGGGTGAGGTACTACTCCCTGATCTCTATGGTGTAGTTCATCTGCAGACCAGAAAGTACCATCGATGAGAATGATGTCAATCTCCAGAACCTGCAACCAAGTGCGGATATCATTCGCACCCATCGACTCAAGAGTCTCAGACCATGAATCATGGTCCGGTAAGAACAGCAATCTGTTTCGCGGACCGGAGATCAGCATTGCATGCATATCTGATAATTCAGCACGATGTGGAACCTTCAGTGGCGTGACCGTGAAACCACATCGCTCGGTAGGTGAAATGACCGTCCCAGATTCAAATGGTGAAGGAGAAAGAACACCTTGTTCGAGCATCAATGCCCACGCAGGGGTTCGTTGCAGTAATTCTGCAAAGACTGGACTACAGTGGAGGGGCAGACCAGAAGCAGCAATTGCCTCCCTTCCAAAAAGG
>CALCOQ010000108.1 GCA_937897005.1 uncultured euryarchaeote | reverse complement strand
TCCACCACCATATCCAGTGCTTTGGGCACTGACCGAGGATGGGCAGAAACCTACCAATTGGGGAGAGGTCGTCAAACTCAAGCCGACTCCTGTCAACGCACATTGAGATGGAAAACCGCTCAACCGATGGCTTTCATTTCACCGACAGTCATTCCAGCCTCTTTGGCCGCTCCACGTTCTTTGGCGGCTTCTGATGCCGAGACCATGTAGAGTTCTGAGAGATAATCCAGATGACCAGGCGAAGTCACCACCATGATGTCATCCGCAGTGAATTGATCAGGTGAGGTGTAACCACAGGAATTGCAGAGCATGTAGACTTCCTTCTCAAGGGTCTTGACATAATTGGTGACCCGCTTGGCTGCGCCTCCAACATCCAATGCTCTCTGCAACATTCTATCTTGGGTCGCGATGCCGGTAGGGCAACGATTGGAGTTGCAGTCCAAAGCCTGTATACAACCGAGGGCCAGCATGAATCCACGCGCAATGTTGACTCCATCCGCACCAAGAGCCATGGCTACAGCAACATCGATCGGTGTAGCGATTTGTCCCGAGGTGAACAAATGCACTTTATCCCTCACACCGTGCTTGCGTAATGCCCAATCAACCATGGCGATTCCTTGTTTCATCGGAACTCCAGCGTGACTGGCCAGGACCAGTGGTGCCGCTCCTGTTCCTCCTTCGCCTCCATCGACTGAAATGAAATCAGGACCGCGTCCCGGCTCGGCTGCCATCGCTTCAGCGATGGATTCAATCTCCTCGATGTGGCCTGCAACTATTTTGATGCCAATCGGTTTGTCAGCCAGTTTTCGCAAGCGGTCAAGGAAATCGAACATCCCTGCCAGATCATCAAATTCATCATGTCTAGGCGGAGACAGGATGTCCTGTCCCATCGGAACTTTACGGATTGCTGCAATCTCTGCAGTTATCTTCTCCTTAGGTAGAATACCTCCCTTGCCTGGCTTGGCTCCTTGCATGATCTTCAATTCAATCATACTGACATTGTCATGGGCAGCGATATCGGCAAATGCCTCATCTGAGAAATCTCCTTTATCATCCCTGCATCCAAACTTACCCGTGCCAAGTTGGAAAATGACATTTCCACCCATCTGATGATATGGTGCAAAACCACCCTCTCCAGTGTTGTGGAGGATTCCTGCCTTCCCGGCTCCCTGATTGAGTGCTGAGACAGCATGGGAAGAGAGTGAACCATATGACATGGCTGAAATACTGACGAAATGCTTCATCGTTACCGTATTCTTCACTCCAGTATGCTCCCCAACCACACGATGATATCCATTGTGCTGACCTTTCTCTCGCTTGAACATCGCCGGCATCACTGTGTATGTTCCAACCGCATCAAAGTCCACTTGACTGCCGAAACCGATGGTGTTGTTCTTACCCTTGGAAGTGGAATAAACCCAGTTTCGAGTGACCCGGTTGAATGGCTTCTCCTCGAGGTCATTGGCGAACCAATACTGACGAAGGAGTGGGCCGAGATGGACGGAGACCCAACGCCCCCAATACAGTACAGGGAAACGTCGCTGAACCGGATTGGAGGTCTGGAAGAAGTCATGGCAGAACAGAATCGCTACACCAAGTGCAAAGGCACCTCCGGCCACAGCAAGAAGGTGCAACCAACTTCCATTTCCGAAGGTCTTGGTTAGGTAGTCATTGCTGGCCCATGCTGCTCCTGCTGCCGCTG
>CALCOQ010000107.1 GCA_937897005.1 uncultured euryarchaeote | reverse complement strand
GGGGGATATACCTGCCCTGTTGCCAGAGCTGTGGTCAAAGAAGCCTATGGAAAAGACTTGATCAGCCGAGAACATTACTGTGGAGGATGGCGTGAATATTGGTCCGGAGTGAAAAATTGTGAGAAGGATGAAGGGGCAATAGAAATTCATTTTCTCAACAAGTCCCCTGGATACTTCTGGTTGTTTCCAATTGGGGGGGGTATTGTCAACGTAGGAGTAGGGGTCGTTTTGTCAGACCTCGATAAACAGAAACGTAAACTCAAGGATCTGCAAGCAGGCATCATTGCAGAACACCCCACATTGAGTCAACGATTCTCTGATGCTGAAATGGTTGAAGGGAGTGGGAAAGGTTGGCAATTGCCATTTGGTTCGCCAAGAGTTGGTGAATCATTGCAGCCGCGGCGTGTTTTTGGAAATGGGGTTTTGCTGATTGGTGACGCTGCAAGCCTTGTCGATCCATTCAGCGGTGAAGGAATCGGGAATGCCTTGTTCTCAGCGAAATTGGCTGCTGATTCGATAATCCAAAATGGAGGAGTGGATATTGATTCGGGCATGGTCTATCAGCAGATGTTATGGGACGCATTGGGCGATGAATTGACGAATTCCCATAAGTTGCAAAGAATGTCAAAACGGACCTTCTTGCTCAATTGGATATTGAAGAAGGCTGCAAAGAAGCCTAAGATACAGAAATTGTTCACTGATATGATAGCGAGTAAGGATGCGCAAGCAAAGTTGCATTCAAAGTGGTATTTGCTGCGCACCTTCTTGTTCTAGGAAAGAATTGACAGCCAATATCCTTTGGGAGGGTGACATGGGCGGGGTTTTGGATGCTGAATTGGTTGGTATCAAAGCAGTCTTTCTAGACTTGGATGGTACCATCTATCTTGGTTCTGAACTCATCCCTGGCGCACTTGATTTCTTGAAGCGCTGTGAAGGAGAGGGTATCAAGAGATTCTTCTTGTCCAACAATTCTTCTCGTTCTGTGAATGAATATGTGGCAAAGTTGCGCGCTTTTGGTATTCCGGCTGAAGTAGATGAGATATTGTTGTCCACTCATGACTTGCTCACATGGCTTTCCTCCAACTCTGTGACTGAAACTTATCTAGTTGGAACTGAAGGTATGCGTTCCATGCTTGAAGATACAGGAGTCAATACCATGTCAGATTCGCCCCAATATGTAGTGCTTGGATACGATACTGAAATCACATATGACAAGCTCCAGATTGCTTCCGTTCACCTTCATCGTGGAGTTCCAATGGTCGCTTCACATCCAGATATCGTCTGTCCTGGGCCGGAGGGGGGAATTCCAGACACGGGTGCTTACATGGCCTTGTTCGAAGCAACTACTGGTGTTCGCCCAATCCATACCTGTGGGAAACCGAATCCGGGGATGATATTGCACAAAGTGGAGGAATTAGGGCTCCAACCAAATGAATGTGCCATGATTGGAGACCGCCTCTACACCGATATGGAAATGGCGGAAAGGGCTGGTGTCAATGGAATTCTGGTATTGAGTGGTGAAGCAACAATGGACGATTTAGATGCTGCTGCGCAGAATCCGGCCCTCGTGGTTGGATCGGTGGCTGAATTATTGTAACAGGCCTGACTGAGCAAATGGGAAGTCATCACCATCGGTGATGTTGTTTTTCATCATCCTGAGATGAAAGGAGTTTCTATTCAGAGGCTTTTATGCCTCCATTCCCAATCATTCTCACCTTCGAATTCGACTGTTTCTTCTTCGAGTAGTCTCCATTCATTATTCTCGGCTATTTCTTCTTCAGACAAATATTTCTTTGTATTCAATTGCCCATTTGCTTCTTTTGTTTCCATGTATAGTGTGTAATATTCCAGTGCTGTATCCAATTTCCACAAAATCTCTTTTATCATTCTCTCAATTTCTTCATCCATGTCTATACGTTCCTCAAGGGGTTCCAACGAACTCCGATCTGACTAGAGGTTCATTCTGACATGCAACATTGATTTGTTCAAAGCCCTATATCAAGATATCTAATTCGCGATACAGGTTGCTCTTCTGAAATATCTCAGGAGACCGAATCCATCATGTGTGGATGCTCAACGCACAGGCCATGCGCAAAGGGTGGTTAAGTGCAAGCATAGTACTAATCCTCCTCATGCAGTCATTATCCGGTTGTTTCGGAAAAGAAGTGGAAGAGAATGGCGTTCCAAAACAAGAACAACATTGGCTACCTAATGTTGAAGATAGAGAGGACATGATCTATCGCGAAGATGATGTCTTCAGTAGAGTGTCATGGAACGGGACATATTCCATCGATTCTGTTCGCTCAATCTACGTCCCAGTTCCAGCAATATCGCTGACAGATGGAGGGGCGGGTGCCACTGGTGGTGCTGAAATACACATGGGGTTGTGGTTGCCTATTATCGAAGGATGCGACATGGATGCTGCGAACGTTTCTGGAGAATGTCAAGTCCCAATAGTTGCTGAAATCGGACCATATTACAACGACGGCGATGTCGACGCATTGACTCCTGCTAATCGATTGGGGAGGTTCTTGATTGAGAATCTCGTCCCTCATGGTTACGGCATCGCTCAAGTCTCTGTTTTTGGCACGGGTGAATCGAATCATTGCATGGACCTGATGGGCCTAGAAGAGCAAGAAGGAATCGATGCTGCAGTTGAATACCTAGGCTCTTCTCCATTCTCGAATGGTCATGTTGGAATCATCGGCAAATCATACGATGGCTCTACTCCTTGGGAGGCTGCAGCAATGGGTTCAGAATACCTGAAAACAATCATTCCAATGTCTGGGCTCATAGGCGTACATGATTTGATGTGGAGGAATGGAAGTATGGAAGCGCGCGGAGCGGTGATGCATAATGGGGTGTACGGAAGTTTCGGGTTAGATGGTGATTTGGAAGATGTGCAGAATGCTTGTGAAGGGTATCTAGAAGGGTATTATGCGGGGGTAGGCGCCTATCTAACGGGTGATAATCTCGCTTGGACTGGAAGTGACTATTGGGAAGAGCGTCATTTCCTTACAAGAGCCATTGAGAACTACAACGGTTCTGTGTACATCATTCATGGACTTCAGGATTGGAATGTTGATCCACATATGGCATTCCCTGTTCACAATATGATGGTTGATGCTGGCTTTGATGTCAAAGGTCTGTACGGGCAGTGGGGTCATGATTACCCCGACCGAAGAAGTGGGCACGAGGGATTATCCAGCGGATATGGTGCAGAGGCATTTCCATACACCTTGAGGTGGGATTGGGCAGATGACCTCTTGGAATGGTTTGATTTCTATCTCAGGGATATAGGGCCGCAACCCCGTCTAGTCGCAGAAGTTCAAGACAACATGGGCGGATGGAGGGTTGAAGAAACCTATCCTCCAAACAATATGACGTGGCATGAATATGGAATGGATGAATGTGCCATCATCAGTGGTGGAGAAAGCGTTACTGCAACTTCTACCCTTACAATGGGTTGCCCGGAATTTGATGTGGAAATCAGAATCATTGGAACTCCTACATTCCACGTGGAAGCAACAATCTCCCCTTTAGCAACTAGTGGACACCTGTATGTAGAAATGGTTCAAGCGAGTAATGGAATGCACCTTGGTCATGCAGTTATGGATTTGAGATTTCATGCTGGTGGTAAAGACGGTGCTGTGCTCACTCCCGGTTCAACAATAATTGCAAAAATGGAATTCTTTGGAATGGATGTTGTTGTTCCTGCAGGAGATGGTATCAATCTGATCATCACTCAAACAGGAGATGATTACCTCCCGAGTCCGGTTTCGGCTTTTCCCGTACAGGTGTCGATGGATGCTCAGAGTGTTCTGACTCTCCATCAAGTGGAAAGAACATGTGAGGATCTATTCTTACCCCCAATGCAGCAGCCCTATCCACAATGCTCTCTAGATTCTTGATTCGGTGGATATCATCATCAAATGGTGGCTTTTGGAACTGACATGGTCCTTGGCCGCCTAAAGGAAATCTGGCAGCGGCGGAAACGTTTCTCCCCACTGGGATTTGAAAGAGCAGGATTCATGGCAGAAGCACAGATTGGTCAATTGATCGAGGCTGGAATTGACGGAACTTGTTGGCGTGTTTTCCATGGGCCTAGGATACCTGCTCCAAAGGAAGGGCGGTGTCGTGAAGCAGATTTCATCGTCGTTGGACCTGCGGAAGTCTGGATGGTGGAATGTAAACATTGGTCGGGCCATGTTGAAATGCGTGGCACAGATGTCATCCAACATCGAAGAAATGAAAATGGAGAATTGAATCACAAAGATACTTTTGGTATAATCGCCCACAAGGGAAAGGTGTTGGCGGAATATCATGGGGCAGTCATTCCTGAAATGACATCGTTCGTCGTATTCTCAAATCATAATCTGGAGCTTCCCGAAGAGGTGTCTGAAAGGGATGATTGTTTCAGGCAGGACGACCTCTTAGCGATTCTTCCGAGTGAAAAAGAGGATTCGCAAACAGTGGGGTTGTCAACTGAATCGGCCGCTCTTGTTGAATCATTAGAGACACTTGGAACCTGGGACCTCGTCTATCTGCATGGAGGCAAGGAATACAATGGGGATCTCAAATCTGTTGCACCTGAGAGTGGAGTCATTCATGGATTATTTGAATCAAGAACTGAATACGATAGAATCGACATGGAAATAGAGAGGTCGTGGATGGGGGTCTTTCGTGGCATTAAGTGCGAAGCGGTATTGTCAAAAAACGGAATTGAACTGAAGCGATGTG
>CALCOQ010000106.1 GCA_937897005.1 uncultured euryarchaeote | reverse complement strand
GGAGATTTCCATCCTATTGGCCTGGTACTGCATACTGGCAAACCCTTGGCCATCCTTGACCCATACACGACTGAAGCCAGAGAAATCTCTCTGGAATTCATCGAACGTATCCTCAGGCAGAGGTTTGGACTGATCACAGTTTCACAGGAAGCACGAAATTTTGGAATACTGATTGGTGAGAAACCTGGACAGATGAGGCGCTCACTGGCCTTGCGCATGAAGCGATTACTGGAGAAGCATGGCAAGAAGGGCTATCTTCTTGCTCTTGAGCACATAGGACCGGAACTGATTGATTTCTATCCCGTTGATGCTTTCGTCAACACCGCTTGCCCTCGAATTGCAATAGATGATTCTGTCAAATATAACAAGCCACTGATAACCCCATATGAACTTGAAGTCGCCCTTGGGGAAAAGAAGTGGGAACAAGGATATCAATTCGACGAAATCCCTTGAACATCCATTGACCAGAGATTCTGTTCTGAGAATCTTGAGGATGATGTGACATCGGTTCTTTCCAGTACTATCTCGAGGCTATGTTCAATAACGGTTGGCGTCAACCTTGTGCGGCTATGTCATCTTGGCTCAACCGAATCGGCGCAGGCTTGGTCCTGAAACATCCAGAGATGCTAGACCATGACTGGGTGCCGAAGGAACTCGTTGGCAGAGATGAACAGTTGGAGAACCTCGCAGGGATGTTCACTGGCATCGATGGGCCCAGTGGTAGCGGAAGAGCGGTGATAACCGGCCCAGTTGGTTCGGGAAAGAGTGTACTGAGCCGAGTATTCACCAGAGAGATCAGTACCTATCACGCCAGCAAACGAGATATCCGCTGGATGCACGTCAACTGCCGCAACAATCCTTCCGAATCACAGGTACTACAGCGAATAATACACGAGTTGGACCCAAGGCATCCTGACCGAGGATTGGGAGTAGGAGAGATTCTGAGCAGTATCAGGCGCTTGCTGAGAAGCGAATCAGCACACATGATCATCATTCTCGATGAGGTCGACCATCTGATGCGGAAGTCTGGTGATGCCCTTATCTATAGACTTCTTCGAATTGATGAAGAGTATGGTTCAAGCGGCACATTATCGCTGATTCTCATCAGTCAAGAACAGATTCTCGACATGTTCGAGTCTGCAGTCATCTCCCGATTCGGATATCTCAACCACCTCCGTCTCGATGGATATGATGTTGAGGGGTTGTTCAAGATCGCCTGTCAGCGCGCTGAAATGGCCTTCACCACCGAGGCCATCAGTGAATCCGTGTTGAGGCTGATAGCAGAAGCTGCAGCGCCATCTGGTGATGCTAGAGTAGTCATCGACCTGCTGACGAATTCAAGCCGATTGGCAGAGAAGGATGGAAGAGGAGATATCCTTTCATCAGATGTACAGAAACTCTCGATGAAAAGGCCGGAGAACAGCAATGACAACATCGTCGATGAATTATCAGCCCATGCCATGTTGCTGTTGATAGCCATCTGCCGTCGTCTCAAGAATACCTCGGAGATAAGCAGCGGAGATGCCGTATCTCTCTACAAGGTGGTGTGTGAAGAGTATGTACAGACGCCCAGAGGACATACCACGTTGTGGAAGCACCTGAAGAGATTCGAGGAGTTGGACTTGCTGAAAGTCAGGGCTGGAGTCGTCTTGGAAGGCAGAGGGAGGACTCAACATTTCTCGATGCCGCATCTGCTTCCGGTGGACATTGCAGAGCGACTTGAAACACAGGTCAAAGCAAGACTACGAAGATGATGACTACGTCATCAGGTCCGGTGGTCATAAATAGAGGTCGACAGTCGGCCGGCTGCACAAGGAGTCAATGACATGGCAGACAACGAATTCGTAGTGGTCATCAATGATACTGATGCAAAGAATGGGGGGCGCAGCTATGCACTCAAGATCGAGGGTAGTAATTACAACCAATTCCTCGGTAAGAAGGTCGGCGATATCGTCGACGGTATCTTTGTCGGTGAAGGTGAGTCGACCCTTTCAGGATACAAATTGCAGATCAGTGGCGGCTCGGACAAGACTGGGACCCCAATGCGCAGTGACCTTGCTGGAGGAGCGCGCAAATCTGTTCTGGTTTCAGCAAGCACTGGTTTCAAAGGCCACAAACTGGTCCACAAGAATGGCCAGCGCTACCGCTACAAGGAAGATGGATTGCGCAAGCGACGTTACTTCCGCGGGAACACCATCACCAATGACACCCGTCAGTTGAACCTCAAAGTCGTCGAGGCTGGCAACAAGTCGCTCGCTGATATCTTCAGCAGCGATTCCAAGCCTGCTGAAGACTGATGGTGAACTGAAGGGAGAATGATTGGATGGCACGCAATCTCCCAGCACAACCCGTGGTCAATATCGGATTGGTCGGACACGTGGACCATGGAAAAACCACATTGACCCAGGCTCTCAGTGGAATCTGGACCGATACTCATTCAGAAGAACGCAAGCGTGGAATCAGTATCAAACTAGGTTATGCTGATACTGCATTCTACAAGACCAAGGATGGACAATACTACCCGACCGGTCGCAGACCTGATGGTGGTGACGATGTCGAGAAGGAACTACAACGCGTGGTCTCCTTCGTGGATGCTCCAGGTCACGAGACACTGATGGCGATAATGATCACCGGAGCGAGCATCATGGATGGAGCCATGTTGATGATCGCTGCCAATGAAGAATGTCCACAGCCACAGACCAGAGAACATCTGATGGCTCTGGAGATCGCTGGAATCAGCAACGTCGTCGTGGTCCAGAACAAGATCGACCTGGTGAGCAAAGAACGTGCATTGGAATCCTATGCAGAGATCAAGGAATTCCTCGAAGGCACAATCGCTGAAGCAGCACCTGTCATTCCTGTATCAGCACATCATGATGTCAATCTTGACATCCTCATCGCCGCTATCGAAAATTTCATTCCTACCCCTGACAGGGATGCTGATGAACGCGCACTGATGCACGTGGCTCGTTCATTCGATATCAATCGGCCAGGTTCACGTCCCAAGAATCTCAAGGGCGGAGTACTTGGTGGCAGCATCGTCGGTGGAACCTTCTCGGTGGGAGATGAAATCTCCATCGGGCCCGGGAGAAAGATCGAAGATGGTAACAAGACGAGATGGGAAACCATCCACACGAATGTCATCAGTATGCAGGGCGGAGGAAATGCTCTCACTGATATGCACGCTGGAGGACTTTGTGGAATGGCAACACCACTGGACCCGATAATCACAACATCTGACAATCTATCTGGACATGTCATCGCCAAGAAGGACGACCTACCAGAAGTGCGCGACAGTATTGATGTGAAGATCAGTCTGATGAAGAACATGGTCAGTGGCGAAGGAGATGAAGCCGAGAAGGTGCAGCCTCTTCGCGGTAATGAAATGCTGATGGTGAACGTCGCTACCGCTACCTCCGTGGGAATCGTTTCCAAGGCAGACAAAGGAGTGACTACACTTGATCTTCGATTACCTATCTGTGCAGATACTGGTTCAAGAGTCAGCCTGTCCAGACGAGTAGGTACCCGCTGGAGACTGATAGGCTACGGTACCATCTGTTGATGGAGGGTATGACCATGCAGAAGGTCATCATCGACTCATGTGGATGGGTCGCAGTCATTGAAGCAGGACTGAATATTGATTCAAGCCTGATCGAGTTGATTGGGCCCTATC
>CALCOQ010000105.1 GCA_937897005.1 uncultured euryarchaeote | reverse complement strand
CGAAGCTTTCAACCACACACCGTTCCAGGCGTTGTGGTCTATGGGGTATTATACTCAGTTTCCCGAGGTTATCCCCCAGCGTAGGGCAGGTTATCCACGTGTTACTGAGCAGTATGCAAAGAATCTAATTTCTTTCTACTCGCATGGCTTAATCGAACTCCAATAGCGGTCGCCTCTGGCAGGATCAACCAGATTTGTTTGCAGGATTTCTCCTTCTGCACTGATCCTTGAAGACGACATCACAAGTTGTCACTTATTGGTTATTTTTGGTTGGAACACTCTTTTTCTAGAGTTGCTCTTTCTTACACACATTATCTGTGTAACCTGATCACCTTCCTCAGCCCTGAGCGCGCAACCCCCGCAGGGAGTCGGTTTCTCAGAACCGCATCGCTTCGGCATTGCGTCATCATAGATGCCGGTGTTCATCGCTCCTTAGAGCTCAGCCGGCAACGCCTTTGAGAGGACGCAAGCAACCACCCGACCTACCAATGCTATATGAACATGACGCGAAAGAGGGGGTCAGGATTCGTGGCACTGCTCGCCAAAATTGTGGCAAGTTTCCAATTGGAAACGGCTATTGGCAAGTAGTTCCGGATGGAGCATCTCAGCAGTTTCATTCAGCACCGAAGAACTGTCTCAGCATCGGATGCATCTCCATCGCCTGTTCTTTCTGGATCTGCTCATAGGTACGTAATATGATACCAACAGCAAGCAGTAGCCCTGTTCCAGTTGCGTTACCTATGGTACCTAGCAGGTCCGCTCCTGCCGCGAGCAATCCCACGAACGCACCACTGAACAGCGTGACCGGAGGAATATATCGTTGCAATATCTTCTCGAGAACCAGCGGATTCTTCCTGAATCCGGGTATCTGCATACCCGTTCTCTCAATTTGTTTAGCCACGTCCTTTGCGCCCATGTTGGTGGTCTCGATCCAGAACTTGGCGAATACCATCGAACCCAATGTCATGACACCAACGTAAACCACGACGTGTAACATAATCTGCCCCAGTGAGTGGCCATAGATATCGCCCCGTTGGTCAAGTAACGGCAGTAGCCAATCACCTACCCCATTCACCATGGAAGCATACCATGCGAAACCGTCAGACGCAGTGCTTTGGCCAGGCTCGTAGGTTCCGAAGAATTCAGCCTGGGACCACCAGCCTTCTCGTCCAAGTATCGGAACCGTGGATAAAGTCGGATGGCTCCAGAACAGCAAGGTGAACATGTTGATGTTGGCCAATAGAGCAGCCATCAAAATGACCGGAATGTTACTGGCATAGACCAATCGGATTGGATACTTACCCTTGTGGCCACGGACCTTTCCATGGGTCAAAGGCAATTCCAGTTTACTGGATTCTGCATAACCGACAACGAGGAACACTATGATCGATGAAGCCAATGCAACAATCGGATTCACGTGTGTCAACAATATCATCTCAAAGCCATTCTGAGATACCAATTGTGAATTCGAAGCGGTACGGAACATGTAGAATATCATAGGGACCACTCCTGAAGGAGGGTTCTCGATACTGTATCCCATGCCCTTGGACACAGGAAGTGGCGAAAGGGTCCCAACGAAGGTCGACTGTGCCACACCAGCAGCGATGAACAAGGAGATACCGGAACCGATACCCCACTTGCTGACCAACTCATCGAGCAAGAAAACCAGATAGGAACCAGCGAACAACTGTGCGACGATTACCATGTTGGCCCATCCAGAACCAAAGCTGGTGATCAGTCCGGGTTCGGGGTCAAGGAAACCATAAGTCTGTGGAATCGATTCGATTGGAATCATCACCAGAACCAGAAGTTTCTGAACTCCTTGATACAAGGCCTTGTCATCAGTATCCTGAAGATCAAGCTTGATGATCTTGGCACCAGCGAACAACTGCATGATGATTGAACCGGTGACTATCGGCCCTATTCCAAGATGCATGATGGTACCACTGGCTCCTGCCATGATGGCTCGGAATCCAGAAAAGATATCCAGCGCCTGTCCAGAAAGACCCCATATCATGACATTGGTCATGGCGAAGTAGAGAATCAGAACGAAGGTGGTGGTCCACAGTTTCTGCATGAAACGGACGTGGCCATCAGGCTTGGTGATGGTAGGGTAGACATCGACGAAACGTCGTAGAGCATAGAGACGGCTTGATTCGGTTCCAGTATAGAACAAACACGTCAATGCTGCTGCAGCTCCAAAACCCATCAACAGTACTCCAACGAAGAGATAGCCGACTGCGCCCTTGTCCACGAACCATGAATACCAGGCTGAGAAACCTACGAAGCCCAGCCAGATGAGCATTTTTCCATACTTGCCGATGATTGGAACTTCCTGAAGCCGTTCGGGCAGATCTCTCATGAAAGTCCACATCAGGAAACCGACGTAGAGTATCGACATACCCAATCCAAGTATTGCCCTGTCCCTGAGTACTTGAGGGACGGAATCACCCATCAGGTTATCCTGTTGCCAGTACAACATGAGGCCGTAATACATGATGGAAATGAGCCCAATAGCCCAAGTCACCGGCCTTCTGACTACCATCTCATTCCCCTTCCTAAATGTTGTTTCAATCATTGTTCAATAGTGAAGATCAAGTCTCTGTGGTCACTCTGCAGTGTCCTTGGAACCATCATCCTCTTCCCACTCTTCAAGGGAGACACTGCCACCAGCAGCCTCGACCTTGGCGATTGCCTTCGGACTGGCTGCTTCCACAGTGATGTTCAAGGGGGTGTTGATTTGACCACTTCCGAGAAGTTTGTCAATTCCCATCTCGGTCAGGTTGATCAAATCTCCTTTGCGTTCCATCTGCTCAAGTTCACAGACATTACAAGTCACATTGACAGTACGTAAAGAGGGTTTGCGATTGAAGCCATGCATTCCCCAATGGTTAGGCATGTACTTGATTCGTGTCATAACTTTGTGCTTGTTCAATCCAGCGTTCCCACGACCTCCACGCTTACCCGCACCGCGACCAGCCTTGTGGCCACGACCATGGGTTCTGCATCGACCGCGGAACTTGTTG
>CALCOQ010000104.1 GCA_937897005.1 uncultured euryarchaeote | reverse complement strand
GGGGCCAGCGAAAGAACGCGGAATCCCTTCTGCATCTCTTCGAAATATCACTCCCCAACGCTCTAATTCAGCAAGAGCTGTTGCTGCTGCAGCGGTTCTTGATGAAGCAATATCCTGATCTGAAAGCCAATCTCCAGCACGGATGGTATCATCACGGTGACCTTTGGTTGAAGATTCATTGAGGGATGCTGCCAAAGCATCACCAGAGGAGGCAATTCCTGAACTGCCAAGGCCATGTTCAGACAGCACCATCGTGCGTGCTCCGGCCTCATCAGCAGCGAGAACTGCTCTAAGTGCTGCTGGCCCACTTCCGACCACGATGACATCCCACGACTCCAAGGACAATTCTCCGTTGTTCCCTCCGACACAACACTGACCCATAAACGACGCGCTCGGGCGCGTTGCCGATTATCTTGACTTTGTGTCCTGACTCTTACTCACCAAGCGTCTCGCGAGACGTAATCTGGACCTTCTTCTCCGATCACCAGCACCAATCCTTTTCTGGACAGTTGTATGCAATATCTGGGAAAGCTCAACCTCGCCTTGTTCATTCTTCAATGAAACTGATAGTTGACGCAAGCCACTCTCATTTGCCAACCAAGTGACTTTCAACCACAATACCACTGTTCTATCAAGATAATGAGCCATCCACTTGACCGCGTCTTCTCCACCGGTAGCAGCGATCAATGATAGGGGTGTTTGAGGAGTTGGACATGGGGGGACTTCAACAGAAAACATGTATGAATCAGGCGAGCCTCCTGTCAGAAAGACATCAATTCTGGCTCTTTTCTGGAGATTGGTTTGGTTATGCAACAAAATGAAAAGGGTGCCTTGCCCATCTTTACAGACATATTCGCATTCTGCATCCATCCTCCACCCCTTATTCACTATGGCTGCACCATTATCTAGAATATCCATCTGCAAACGGTCTACGAGATTGAAGAAGGATGGTTGCCATGCTTTGGCATGAGCAACCAATCGATGAAGCAATCCAAGTGTGATTGGAGCCTGTTCACTCTCCATCCATTCAATTATCTCAGTCCTATACAATTCACCTAATTCAGACTTCAATCCCTTCTTTGGAATCAAACCCTGTTGTGAAAGATGGACCGTGTAAAGTAATCTCTCAAGTGCCTCTCCCTCAGGTATTTGAGTTCTCAGAGAATCTGCCAGGCGTCTACGCCAAGCATCCCACCGCATCCTCAGCAAGGGATCGAGATGTGTTGCTACAACTTCACTCAATGTACTGTGGATTTGAGTGGGGTAATGTGTAGGTGCGTGAAGAGTCAGAAATGGTTCATCATCCTCTAGATGATCCAATGATTCTGATGTCAATTGTATGTGCAAGGCCATCATCACTCCTGTAATCATCGCGAGCATGAGTGAAAGATTCCAAGCAACACTCATCAATGGAGTCAGTGTTGAGAATATCAGCAGCAACATGGCCGAAAAGCCCATCACCAAATGGAGGAGATTATTTCTGCGTACATCATTCAAAGAATCCAATATTCGATCAGAGCCAGGTTGTGCCTGAAGATTATGGCCTCTTTTCTTTGCATGTTGATTATGTAACGATGCTCCGTGAAGCGCCCATTCCGATGCTCCAAATGCAGGTCCAATGGCGATGACCAGTAATGTAGACCATATCACCAGAACAAATAGTGTAGAGCGTGGAGTGTATTGTGGCAATAATACTCCAGCCATCGCAAAAATAGCGATCATTATCCCAAAACCATTTCTCCAGATTTGCATTGGCCACCAAGTGAATAATTGCCCCCAATACAACCGCTGAATCTCCGCTTTTTTCAGCATTTCTTCGATACGTTCAAGAGTGGTATTTCCTGGTAAGAAATCTTCTGCGTATGGTGTTGGGAGAGGGGGTGGTGAAAGCCCGCCGCCAAAGCCCATGTACGAATGGGAGTAGGCCATACTTGATGGGAGCACCGGTCAAATCATGCTTAGGGCAATGGTCTTGATGGGGGCATGGGTCGAGGGGGGTGGGCGTGTAGCATAGACTGGATAATGCACTGGCCTCCTAAGCCAGGGACCGCGGGTTCGAATCCTGCCGCGCCCGCTCTTGAATAGAGTCGTTTTCTCAACTGGTATTGGTTGAGAGATTATTGGATTGCCAGTGCCCAACGTTGACCAATCTCTGAAATCTCATGTAGCATATTCTCTAGTTGCAATCTTGGATGCATGCTTCTTGGCAATCTTGAGTCGCATTTTGAAAGAGAATCCAATAATTCTGCCAATGCCCCTTCAGAAAGAAGAAGACGCCCTTTTGTCAAAAGATGGTGTAACTGATCGATGATATCCTCTGAAGCCAAAGCATGTGTACCCATCAATTCGTCCAATCTCCCCATTGCACCTTTCAAGATTTTCTTGTTCTTGCCGCCCCCCACTGATTCCCAACGCCATTCGTGGACTCTACCTCTCAATGAAAGTTCTAACATCTGCTGAACAGGAGTGAGTGTCGTTGCCGCGACTATATCGTGCAAAGAACCCCTGTCGCTGAATCTTCGCCCCCGCACCATCATTTCCAACAAAAACAAACCCTTACGCAGATTGCCGGATGAAATATGAACAAGGTCCCCTATTATTCCTTCAGCCAAGACAACTCCTTCAGCCATTGCTATCGATGAAAGAGTGTTTTCAATATCTTGAGGAGATGTTGAAGGAATCCGTATCGATTGACACCTGGACCTGAGTGCATCTATCACCCTGCTTGGTGCTCGTGCAGTGAAAATGAAACGCGATGTATGTGTCTCTGATTCCATCATCCTACGAAGATATGCTTGTCTGATTGGACCGAGGTGATCGGCATCTTCGATGATTATAATTCTAGCCACCGGGGCGCGGGGACGCGCTGAAAGAAGTATGTCATTTTCTTGACCTGCGGGTGGTGGTCCAGAATCAATATTCATTGATAGATTGCGATCAAATGCATCTAGGCTTGAAGTTCCGGCCAATGTTCCTGTCTTACCGGCACCACCTGGTCGTATAAAATCCTCAAATTTTTTCATGGCCCCAGCTGATTTCTTGATATCCTTGGCCTGAAGAACATGGGTGGTACTTTTCCATCCCGCTCCAAGCACCTGCCTTGCAACAAGACGGGCTGTAGCAGTTTTGCCTACGCCTGCTGGGCCTGCGAATAGTAAATGTGGGAGGTTGAGAGAAACGGCTGCAGATTGAATGGTGTGCTTCGTTTCTATTGGAATTGCTAACTCCTCAAAACGCTGAGGGGCGTGGGTCTCCAACCAACTTACCATGTTCCTCGCCCCCTCCTTGAAAGCCACGGTTCATGAAGGATTGTGGAAATTCAGCGATCAAGAGTTGCGAGAAATGACGGCAATTGCTTCTATCTCAACCAACATCTCCGGATCGACCAATGATCTGACAACCACTAAAGTTGAAGCAGGTAGAATTTCCTTGAATGCTACTCCGTGAGACTTCATGACCCTGTAACAATCATTCTCATTCACCACATACATTCTGGTTCGAACGATGTCCTCAAGAGAACCGCCTACTTCTTTGAGTGCTCTTTCTATTCTTTGAATCACAATTCTGGTTTGTTCAGCAGCATTCCCTTTTGCCAGAACTCGACCTTCTTGATCAGTAGCTGTGGTTCCCGCCACATGAACGGTTCTGCCGACTCTGATGGCTCTTGAAAATCCTGCAACCTTTTCAAATGGAGTGCCGGTGTCAACCCTCTCGCGTGCCATTGCTCTCGCATGCCGAACATATATCATGCTCAAGACCTGTTCGGTCATGAAAAATGGATTTGTTGTAATTCAAACCGCATCAAGAGTCTTGTGTCCAGAACGGCGCGCCTTCATGAAAATACGGCTACCGCAGCCCTTACAACTGATTCCATTCACTTCTGGTGTGAAAGATTCCATGTTCCCACAGAATGTGCACTTGTATTCAACTTCGCCTGCTGCCATACTACTCCCTCGATGCACGGCGACTTGCCCGTCTGTTTTGAACCTGTCCACGCGCCAACAATATGCTATCATGGTGGCTGCGGGCGAATATTGCGGCATGTTCATGAGTTGTAGGCCATGCCGCGCATTTCAGCATGAATGATGAAAACAGCCTGGTTATCGATGTGGTCGATAATGGAGGTCAATGGACGCACCGAGAATGGCGCGTATTACGACATCTGGGTGTTGATACAATGATAATCGAAAATACAACACCAATCGATGATTTGCGAGAGCTTGATGGGCTGTTGCTGTCGGGCGGAGCAGCGCGAGTGGGGCTGACCGGCGAACTCGGAAGTTGTGGAGAGTATCTTGATCTCGATATACCGATTCTCGGCATCTGCGCTGGACACCAATTCATGGCTCGTCATTATGGAGGAGATGCTAGAGAAGCGCCTCAACCTGAATTCGGACCAATGCAAATTGAACTGGTGGAAGGGGGGGGTATCTTGTTTGAAGGAACTCCTGAAACCCAAGTGGTTTGGGAATCACATAATGATGAAGTCCATCCTGTACCAGATGATTTCACCATAACCGCCAGTAGTGCTTCGTGTAATGTTCAGGCGATGCAGAATGATGATGCGACGCGATTTGGATTGCAATTCCATCCCGAAGTAAATGATTCAGAATATGGAACTGAAATCATTAAGAATTTTGTTTCGCACTGTAGAAGCCTGATTAAACCTTGAGATTGGCTTGCCTTGCATGCATCAAGATTCGCATACTATGTTCAATGACTGAGGCCCATCTCCACGCTTCATCAAAGGTGGTTCCAGTGGAAAATACACCATGCCCCTTTACCACAACCGCCTTCATGTTCCCTTGTTTCAATGCTTCAGCCAACTGACGAAGATCTCCTTCCTGATCTTCACCATCCAACTCGACAATCACAATATTCCCTAGATGTTTGATTCCTTCTTCATCGATTGGTTTCAAAACAATCAAATCTTTTTCACACGAAATCGCTGTTGCATAAGGGGGGTGGGTATGGATACATGCTGCAGGACCTCTTGTTTCCAATGACTTAGAGGCTAGAAGAACTTCGAGAATTCTCCATTGTTCGGGTGCATTTGGAGGAGGAGGCTGGCCCAGCCTTCCACTGGCAATATCATCTTCAGTCATCTGACCTAAAATTGCACCTTTCACCGAAGTATGCATGAGGCCTGCTTCATCTGGATTCAATATTGATACCTCTCCTACATCAGAATGTACCAAGCCTTCACGGTGTAATTGGCGGCCTATTCGTACAAAATCAGCAACTATATGTGATGAAATCACGTAATCGGGGCCTACTACTGGGGGCATTGGTGGACTTTCAATTTCTGAAATAATCTCTGCACTACCAGTCAGGGCACCTCTAAGTCTTTCAATTTCAGTTTCAAGATTCCCCATCTTATTAGCGGAAAGAGTAACCATATCAAGAGCTTGAGATATCAACTCCTCTGCTTCAGATGGAATAGGGAGTGGTTCCTTGATGACCTTGACCGGCTCAAAGGAATTGTCGGAAGGAATGTCTGTTGACTCATCGACAGTTGAATGGAGGCCGCCGGGAGGACCGCTGTCACTGGAAGGCGGATCTGCAGGAGGACCACTGGGGGGGCCACCACCAGGAGGGCCGCTGTCGCTGGAAGGCGGATCTGCAGGAGGACCGCCACCGGGAGGACCACCAGGAGGGCCACTGGGAGGGCCACCACCGGGAGGGCCACTGTCACTGGAAGGCGGATCTGCAGGAGGGCCACTGGGAGGGCCACCACTGGGAGGGCCGCCAGGAGGGCCACTGTCACTGGAAGGTGAATCCGCAGGAGGGC
>CALCOQ010000103.1 GCA_937897005.1 uncultured euryarchaeote | reverse complement strand
ATATGGCTCACCAGTGCTGATTAGAAATCTCATGTCTCATGGAAAGAAGCGAATGGGAAGATTGGTGACCGCAGAACGCATCGTCTTGTCAGAATTATTGAGCAAGCACGAAATCAGCATGGAACAATTGGTTGATCTGGCGATAATGATAGGCACCGATTTCCATCCGGGAATCAAGGGAATTGGTCCCAAGACCGGATTGAAATTGATCAAGGAACATGGAGATATCGAAACAATCTGCGCGGTGAAAGAGAGAGAAATTCCTGAGAACCTACCAGAGATCAGAGAGATATTCCTCAACCATCCATGCCGTCAAGTCACTGAAATGAAACAAGGACTTGCCAACGAGAATGATCTGCGTACTTTCTTGCTACAGGATTTCGATTTCAGCGAACAACGCCTTGAACGTAATCTGAAACGTCTGAAAGGTCGTCTTCGCAGAGGTGGACAACCGACATTATTCGAGTTTTGATGTTGTTTGAACGCGCAGCATTGAACATCTGTGGAGCAACGCCAGTTCGATGAGCGACGAAGTAGAGGGCGAAGTGGAGGGCGAAGTGCACCCTTGGTGGAACCCTCACTCCAGCAAGTTCTGGAGTCTGCTTTTCATGCTGGGAATTATTCTCCACATCATCGTGACTTCAGTCAGTGAAATCGGCCTTGATGCTCATGTACATGCTACCTATGTATCTGTTGAGGATGGAGGTGGAGAAGATAGATTGGATTGGGGCCACACAAGGCCGGTCGATAGCCAGTCATCCGATCCGTCTTACAGTCCGGAGATTGGTGGTACCTATTGGGCCTGGCATGTTTGGTTGGGACTTTGGTTCGATGTAATGGGCCACAGTACAGAAGCATTGCAGACCGGAGCCCTGTTACTGGCTGCAGTCATGCTCTTCATCGTATGGCGCTGTACTGAACGTCTCTATGGAACTGAGGAAGCAGCCAGATTGACTGCTCTTGTCAGCATCAACCCTGCATTGTTGTTTGCTGCAGGTCGTGTTTATCCTGAGGAGTTCATGCTGATCGCCATCAGCATTGCTCTGTTGACATTGCTACTTGGTTTACGAACAGGGGGGAAGGGAATGTCCTTACTATGGTTGATGGCTCCGGTGGCGGTGCTCTTTGGTGCTACAGTGAAGGGAATCGACCCAATCGCAGCGGTTCTGATATTCATCATCGGATTCATCGCTTTCGCAGTGGATGAATCAAATGACCTACTGGTCAAAGTGACGCGTAGACCACATCGCGCATTCATTGCATCAAGCGGGGCTGTAGTCATGGTCTTCCTTGGTTTTGCTTTGTTTGCCCCTGTAGGATTGACAGTTTCTTCACTAAGAGAAGCACCGATGAGATTTATTTCGGCAGTCATCTTTTCACTTCTTGATGTGGTCATCATCTTCATGTTGCTTGGAATGGTTCTTTGGCCTTTCATCAAGGATTCCTTGCGTGCTGGGTTCATGGTGGTT
>CALCOQ010000102.1 GCA_937897005.1 uncultured euryarchaeote | reverse complement strand
TCCAGTCTCTGATGGCACCTCTGAATTCGAGAGCATGGAATCATCCATGGGAGGCACGAAGGCCAGCAGCATTGAGGTCAGCGCTGCCAAGACGGCGATTCGAAGAAGGGTTCCACTGGACACCATGGGCAGTCGTCGAAGATGGGTATTGGCCGAATATGTTGTGGTGGGCCTATAAGGCCCAATTCTTCGGTCATGTTGATGAACGACGAGGTTGAGGAAGGGGCATGGAGGATGAAATGGT
This sequence comes from uncultured euryarchaeote, assembly GCA_937897005.1. Taxonomy (GTDB): domain Archaea; phylum Thermoplasmatota; class Poseidoniia; order Poseidoniales; family Poseidoniaceae; genus UBA226. Next base: position 972 of record CALCOQ010000102.1, on the reverse strand, counting down.
TCTGGAAGATATTGCCAGAACTGTCGTTGTCAAAATGCAACAGATTCCTCAACTCAGTCTACTGCCGGTTGCCGAATTGGAGAAGATTCCCCTCGGAAGACTTCGCAGAGACGCCACCCGACTCCATGCAGTCTGTCGATATCAGAAAGGCGTGAGAAAGTCAGAGATCTCAGGACCGAATGATGTTCGATGTGTCGACCTGCATCCTGCGGCCCTCACAGTAGATTGGCAACGTTATGCTGAATTCCTTCTCTACCACGAATATCTGCATGCGCTTGGGTTTGCAGGTCATGACAGAACATTTCGAGATCTTGAGGCATTGTGGCCTGATGAAGAAGCGAGAACCATGGGGAAATCCTTCGGAAACCACCTGCGAACGAGGGCTGCAAAATGGTTGTGGACTTGCCCGCAGTGTTCCAAAGAATATGCAAGAAACCGGCGCGGGAGAGGGCGTTATCGTTGTCGAGAATGTAGCATCGCATTGGTTGATGTGAAAGCCGAAGCGGTGAAGCCGAAGGCCTAAGCATCACTCCCCCTGCCTAAGGACATGAGATGCAGGGTTTGGCTCATCGCTCTGACGTTGGTTCTCATTGCAATGGTTCCGGGAGCGACTGCCGATTTATCGACCGAGCATCAGACGCTGAACCTTGTTTGCTCGAATGATGATTGTTCGTTGTCACAGGATGCGGTTGGAGACGCGATGTTGAGTGAGGAGGAACGCGATGCCAATCCATTGCAACCGGTGACAGTGACCTTGGAATTCCCGATGAGTCCAGATCAGACCAGTGTCAGCCTTCTGCCCGGTCTCATCGAATCGATGACCATTGATTTCAGAATTCAAGAGGATGGAACCGGGGCAACCAGACCCGATTTGGAGGTGGAATTGATTCTCGGACCTTCGACCAACTCGTGGACACTCTCGGCCCCCAATGCTTCACCGGGAAATCAGAACCCATATGTCCTGGAAAATGA
>CALCOQ010000101.1 GCA_937897005.1 uncultured euryarchaeote | reverse complement strand
GATGAATCGATCGAGGTTCCAATCGATGAAGAAGAGGAGAAGTGGGATGATGAGATACCAGTGTGGGCCAATAGCGCTGTCGAGATACTGGGGGCTGATATTGCCAAACATCAGCCCGTCATCAGTGTTGAAAGGCGAGTGAAAGCCGGAGGATTGGGGTTTGAGAGAGCGGATGGTATCGAATCCGAATTCGTTCAGCAGGTGCGTTCTCATGAACTCTCTCAGATGACATATGAAGCGACTCGATTCGGGCATCGAGTATCTCAACTATACCTTGATCCAATGAGTGCCACGATTCTACGAGATGGGTTGCGAAAGGCATTGACGCGTCTTACAGATGGCGAGGGTCTCAGTTGCTTTGCATTGATGCATCTGGTCTCTGCAACTCCCGACTTCCTTGTCATCTGGGCAAAGCGGAGTAAAGACGACCTTTTCGTGAAAACTGCGATGGAGTCCAATCATTTCCTCAGGAATGAGCCACTTGAGGACGTGTTGTTGGCCCTGACACAATCCGCTTGGACAATGGAGAGATGGATCGAGGAGGATGGGGTCCGTTCCATCGAGAAGGAGATGAAAGTTGCACCCGGTGATCTCAGAACCAGAATCGAGTTGATGGAATGGTTGTTGTATTCTGCAGGGCAGATAGTTCTCAACGATGAGGAGGTACCTGTGGAGGGCATGCCGAAAGTGGTGGATCTAGTGGCTTTCATCGATGCTCTCAAGCAGAGAATAAATCATGGTTGCAAGGCTGAACTGCTTCCATTGGTGAGCATTCGCAATATTGGTAGGGCCAGGGCGCGCGACCTGATGGATCTAGGTTTACAGAATCCTGCTGAGATTCTGGAATTGACAGAAGTGGATCGTAGTAGATTGTTGGCCATCAGAGGTTGGGGTCCAAGGGTTCTCGAACGTATCATCAAAGATGTGCGGCGAATCAAGAAGTCCTGAATCAAGATGATGTTTCGGTTGGATTATGTGTGAGTGACCTGACAGACAGGTATGGACGAGGCTGAACCATCGCCATGGTTTCCCTGCTGGAGGCTTGCCTTTCATGCTTCAGTTGATTCTGCCAAGGAAATTGCAATGCATTTGAATGAAGTTGTGGATGATGGTTGCTGGTGTCTATTGGGTCCGGGTGCGGTTGCTTCTGAACGTCAAATGTGGGCGGCTTGGGTTGGGGTCAGAGATAATCAGATGAATGGGGCGATGAAGGCGCGCTCTGTCGAGGTTGAATATATCCGAATACTGGCTGGAACCCATAATATCGACCAAGCCTTCAATCGTGTAGGGCTTCAAGAAGGAGATGTGGAAGCATGGCTTGCTTTCATCCCTGATTCTGCGTCTATTGAAGGAGAAGACCAGATTCTACCACCTCTTGATTGGAAGGAATTACAGTATGAAGCGGCTCGTCTTGCAAATTCAATCTCTTCTGATATCCTTGCTCGCAGACCCAGCATCGACCTGCTCGATGGTGAACGAATGGGATTGGATACGACATCAATGATAACAGAAATGACACTGTTGGCTGGCATTTCAAATTCTGATTCCACTTCATAGGCGTAGGTTCAAACACTGCGGGAATATCGACGATTCATGTCAGCAGCCAGCGGTAGTCGGTCGGATACCGATGCTTCTTTGGATAATGGTAGATTCATGGATCAAGAGATGGCAACAAAGGCGGTGGAGAAGGCCGTTGAACATGGTGCTACTTATGCTGACATCCGTTTGGTTTCTAATCAGAACACCTCTATCTCAATGCGCGACGGGAAGGTTCGAAATGCCATCCCTGGACATGACGTTGGTGTGACATTGCGCTGTCTGGTGGATGGTTCTTGGGGGGTTTATTCAACCTCGGATGTTAAATCACTACCATCTCAAGTGGAATCGACAGTTCGTTTGGGAAGACAGGTTGCGCGCAGGAGAGCGAGTGACCAGAATGAGGTCAGATTGGCAGAGGTTCCAATCAGTACCACAGATGTTCATTGGCGGCCACAACAGGATATACGTTACGTCGATATCGAAGAGAAGGTTGGGGTATTGGCTGAATTTGATTCGTTTATTCGTACTGATGATAGAATAATCTCTGTCAATACTGGTTTCAGCGATGAGCATGTCCACAGTGAACTGGTCAGTTCTGAAGGAATGGACCGAGCCTGGTCCTTCCAAAGAACCTGTACAAATGCAATAGTGACCGGCAGAGAGGGTGGCAATGTGGCATCATACCGAACCCGTGTTGGCGGGGTTGGAGGCTATGAAGCGATTGAAAAGGTCGATATTCAAGAGGTGGCCAAGAATGCAACCCGCTCCGCCATCAGGATTCTCAATGCTGAACGTTCACCTTCTGGACGGATGAATCTGGTCGCTGACCCTGATCTAACTGGAGTATACATCCATGAGGCATTGGGCCATCCATGTGAAGCCGACCTCGTGGCAGCCGGAGATTCCTGTCTTGATGGAAAATTGGGTGAACTCATTGGTAGTTCGTTGGTCACTGTCATAGATGATCCAACATGGGAGGGTGGCCACGGTAGTTTCCCTGTTGATGATGAGGGCCTAGATACCGCATCGAGGACTCTGATCGAGAATGGCAGATTGCTTACTTATCTCAATCACCGTGAGGGTGCAGCGCACTTCGATATCGAAGTCAACGGTGCAGCAAGAGCACAGGATGGTCTACATCATCCCTTGGTCAGGATGTCCAACACCATGATCATGGGAGGGGCTCATCAAGACCTTGACGAACTGCTTGAAGATGTCCCGGATGGAGTCTATGCTTGCGGAACCCGTGGTGGTCAAGTCGATACTGGACGAGGAAGTTTCCAATTCGCCGCTCAGGAAGCATGGCGGATACGTGATGGCGAGTTAGCGGAACCGCTGAAGGATGTGAGCGTGAGTGGGATGACTTTGGCCATCCTCAAGAATGTCGATGGTCTGACCAAAGATGCTGAACTAGCGAGCCCAGGATTCTGTGGCAAGGGTCAGGTCGTTCCTGTTGGAGATGGTGGCCCCTCAATGCGGATCAAGGACGCGTTGGTCGGATAGAGCAGGCTGGAGATGAGTCGATGACCCTGATGCCTGAGGATTCTTGCGATAGATTGCTTGATGGGTGTAAAACCATCGCCACTGCTGCAGAAGCATCAGATGCAACGATGTGGGAAGTTTTCGCCATTCAGTCATATGGCCTCGAGGTCGAGATCGAGAGAGGCCGGGTCAGTCTGGCAGGAGGTGGCGGAGATGGCGGCTATGGTGTTCGAGTTCTCAATGATGGTAGAATCGGTTTCGCATATTCAGCAGGCCTTGATGGAGCACAGCAGATGATAGAGGAAGCATTGCGAGCAAGCACTCTTGTTCCAGCGATTGAAGGTATGGAGTTACCTGAGGACAAGGGCTCTTCAGAGGTCGATGGGATGTGGGACCCTACAGTTGATGCGACTACTCCTGAGGAGTTGATGGAACAGGCAGATTTTTTACTTCAGCAAGTCGAAGAACTGGACCCAAGAGCGATGGTTGTTGGAGGCGGGGTTGCCTTGAGCAGCCATGCTGGAGCGCTTCTCACCAGTCAGGGAATATCGAGCAGTGGAATGATCTCCAGCCATGCTGCTGGAATTCAGGTCTCCATTGATGAGGATGACCGTATCACCAGCGGTTGGAGTAGTCAGCAGTCACGTTCTCTGCTACAGGATTTCACACCGATGTGCGAAGAAGGAGTGGATTGGGCGGTCATGACTCGAGATACCATCGAGGATGGTGGTGCCACCATTGAGGCTCCAGTCCTCTTCACACATAGGGGAATCAGCAGTCTATTCAGTAACATCTTCTGTTCTGCATTACGAGGTGAGAAGTTGGCGCGTAAGGAATCCGTATGGTCAGGCAAGGAAGGTCAGCAGGTGATGGCGGACCATCTTTCCATCATCGATGATGGGACATTGGATGGCGGTTCAGGTTCTGGAACAAGAGATGGTGAAGGAACCCCTACGTGCCGTACCACTCTTATCGAGTCAGGTATCCTTCGCACTGGCATCTGGTCCACCAGAGATGCCGCCGAGCAGATGGAGAAGGGCAACATCGAGACTGCAGAAAGTACTGGAAATGCTGGACGTGGGGGGCATCAATCACCTCCAATCACTTCGGTGAGCAATCTGTCTCTCTCTTCCTCTGCCAAACGAAACACCAGAGAGGCATTGATTGAGGAGATGGATGAGGGATTCGTCATTCAGTCGGTCATGGGTGCACATACCGCTAATCCTTCGAGCGGTGATTTCTCGGTCACTTCATCTTCCATTCTCAAGGTTGAGGATGGCAGCGTGGTTGGAGCATTGAAACAAGCGGGGCTCTCTGGAAACCTTCCATCGGCATTCAGTGATGGTGTTTCTTTGGCCCGAATGCATGACGTGAACACGATGTGGGCCGGCGGTTCCATCATCATCCCCGATGTCATGTTGCGACAGGGAATCAGAGTCAATCCTTCTTGATTCAGTTTCATTTCTACTGTTTTCGTGGCCACATTGTTCAAAGACCCTCGACACCCGGTGTCAGGTTCCAAGGGGGAGTAGGAGTGTCAGTACCACCACATCCAGCACAAGAGCCTACCACCTGCATCTGCGGGTTGGTCGATGAAATAGAGAATACCGATTCGCAGAGGTTGTCACATGTCTGATGACCCAGAAATGGATGCTGCCGTGAAGCAGGTTCTATCCTCGGTCACGGATGCGGATGAAGAAGCGGTCAGGGCAGAATTTGAGAAGTATCAGAGCGAGTTTCTCATACCTCCTTCAGATGCCATGCGTTCGGTCTTGAGGAGATTCCAGAGTGAAGGCAGTGCTCCGGCACCATCCAGCGCCGGAGGATTCAGCGCTGGAACCACTCCGATGAAGAAGGTGAATCGACTTACTGAGTTGACTTCAGAGGACCGTAATGTCGAGGTCACTGCGGAAATTGTGACCCACAATATTCGAACCCAGATGGTACGTGATCAAGAAAGGGATATCGCCTTCGGCTTGCTTGAGGACAATCCCGATTCCACAGGCGATGGAAAGCGAACTAGATGGTCATTCAAGGATTGGGGTGGTAACAAGAACCTCATTCCCGGTGTGGTAGTGCGAATTGAAGGAGCTTCGGTGAATGAGTACAATGGAGAATTGAGTCTCAATATCAATCAATCAAGCCGCGTCGTGGTGCTCAAGGAGAGCAGTACCCCACGCATCAATACCGATGAGCCGGTTTCATTGGATGATGCAGGCAAGGCCGAGGGAAATGTCACTGTCATCGGTAGAGTCCTGTCACTGCGAAATGATGTCATCACCAAGAAGGATGGAAGCGGTACCCTCGATGTGATCAAAGGAAGACTAGGTGATGATTCAGGTTCACTTGGATTCATCAGTTGGGAGCCATTCACCCATGAAGCAGGGACCCTTGTCAAGATCGAACGTGGACGGATTCAAAGATTCCGGGACAATCCCGAACTCAATATCGGACGATACACCAAGGTAGAGGTCTACCATGATTCAGGATTCTCCGATATCGAGAGTCTGAAACATAGCAGTCTAGTTGATATCGCCTCTCTACGAGACGGTGCAAGAGATGTTGATCTGGTGGTTGAGTTAGTGGATTGGGACGTTCGTAACTTCACCAATAGCGAGGGTGTGGAGAAGACCATCTGGGAAGGAAATGCAGTGGACCCTACTGGCCGTTGTCGAGTCTCTTCATGGAGTGAATTACCAATCGACTCTTCAACGCTCCCGAAGTGCGTGGCCCTCAGTAAGGTGCATATCGGTTCTTGGCAGGGTGTTCCACAGATAACCATCAATTCTCCTGAACAGGTCGAGGTTCAGGATGACACTCCGTGGGAATCAATCGATCTTGAAAACCATGTGGTGGAGGTTGATTTCGGTGAACTCACCAGCGGGCCCTCAAGGGCAGGCATCAGAACCATGGCTACTGTGGTTTCAGTGCGAGATGATAGTGGCATCATCGTTCGTTGCCCTGACTGCCGGCGAGTGCTGAGAGATGGTTCTTGCATGAACCATGGTGTGGTTGAAGGAAACAAGGACCTTCGCCTACGTTTGGTTCTCGATGATGGAGTATCAACAGCGACGTTGTTCATGAACAAGGATTCTTCAGAAACATTCCTTGAGAAATCCATCGCTGAAATCGAAACAGAGGTCTCCGACAAAGGCCAGAGTGTATTTGTCAGTGAATTGCGACATTCTTTGCTTGGCCGTGGATTACGGATTGAAGGGAGATGTAACGCTGATGAACAGGGTGTGATGTTATTTGCTGAACTGGCTGAACTGGTTGAGGTCGATGCAGTATTGGCAGCGACCGAAGTACGCACCAAGTGGGGGGTGGTATGATGCAGGCAAATTCATCTCGCCGCAATCGTAGACAACCAGCGATTCGCCTTCTGGCTCAGGAATTCGGTGAATCAACCATGTCAGAGAAGGGTCCAGATGAGTTCGACCCAGGTTTCGTGATCACCAAGTTAGGAACGCGGGTCAACAGATTGTTGGTTGCTGGCCTGCTTGAAGGACTTGAGCCAAATGAGACCTCATCGGGAACCACGTGGAGAGGTCTACTACGAGATGCTTCAGGAACTCATTATTTCACTGTTGGACATTTTGATAGCGAGGAAATGCAAGCCTATATCGTGGAATTGGCAGCATTACATGATTCTGGTGAACCATTGTTGCTGATGATGGTTGCAAAAGGTCGTTGTTATACTACCGATGAAGGTGCGGTGTATACCAATATGCGGCCGGAGGAGATTGCAGTGATCGACCGCTCAAGATATGCCAATTGGTTGGT
>CALCOQ010000100.1 GCA_937897005.1 uncultured euryarchaeote | reverse complement strand
TGTGTGGTCCGGATCACCTCGACCCGTTCTTCCACCTCGGCCACTTTCTCATCACTCCATAACTGACCTGAAAAGGCATCACATCGAGATGCAACACTGGCTTTTGCAGCCAACATTCTCGACACTTTTCCTCTGATCCACCACGGAGATCTGGATATCCATGGATGCATGAAGATATGCCCGTGTTTCGGCGGAGGAGTGCCATGGTGAAGGTGACTGAAGAAAGCCTTCTCGGCTCCAAGTATCTGAACCGTGCCAGCAGGCAGGCGTGCCAATCTCATTCGACCATGAGCGGAGACACAGAGTCTCGCTGCCAGCAGAGGACCGAGCAATTTCGACAGGGAAGGTAGATGTTCAGTTGCAAGAATGCGAATAGCATCCTCCATCTGGTCAAGTCTGGACCTGCACCCCCTGACCATGTCAGCCCACGAGACCATCGAGTTCCACTCAGAATCGCCAGGGCCACTCTCAGGCAATTGTGCTGACAATTCTTCTGAAAGATTCTGCAGAGATGTTGATTCAGCGATGATTCGAGCCAAGCGAGAACGGTCCCGTTCAACCCTTGCAGTTGGCAGGAACAGTGCGGTCCATTCAACCAATCTTGACTCCATGGTCAACCAAGCAGCACGTAACTCCTCACTCGCACTGAGCAGATGTTCCAATCTACGGTCGGGGTCTCCCGCCGCCTTAGCGACACCGGCTTCAGAGAAAGAAAGCGCTGCTTCATCGAAAGCACTCTGCATCTCCTCATCCGGCTGAGGGAATTCATGAGCCGGTAATTGTGGGTCACCAGCCATGTGTAGACAGGCATCAGGCCATCTCTCGACGAGACGACGCGCTTCATCGGTGATACCACCGTTTCCAATGAGATCAAGCCTGTCAATAATCAAAGAAGTGGACATTCGTCCAGACCATGATTCTTCATCGAGGACTCGTCCTTCATCATCGATGACCAAGGCCGCTCGCCAGTCAAACGCTATCCACACCACGAAGGGGCGAAGAGAAGGTACAAAAAAAGGAATGGGAAGGAAATATCTGGAAAGAGGTGCTGAATCTCAAATCAAATCGTCTATATGGGTTAACCTCTCCGCTGATACCCTATGTTCTGTCCTGAATGTGGTACATTGGCATTCCCTGACTCCGCAGGAAACATCAACTGTACGAATTACAAATGCAATTACAAGGGCGATGCAGAGAATGAGTTCACCCTTTCTGATGGAACTAAAGTGAATCTGGCTGAAACCATATCCAGTTCCAAGGCTGAAACACGAGAATACGAAGTCATTGATGATGGGGACATGATGTTCGGAGTTCTGACCACCGACTCATACCTCTGCCCGAAATGTGACTGTAGTGAGGTCTTTTCTGAATTGCGCCAGACCCGCGCAAGTGATGAACCGGAAACACGATTCCTCACCTGCAAAGACTGCAAACATGGCTGGCGAGAGTACTGAATGTTTTCTCAGGACGTGGTCTGACCGTCACAATAGGGGGCATCGCCTTGAAAGCAGGTTTATGGACCCCCCCGAGCGAGGAGATATTGACAGGGTGTGGGGTGACATGCTGAACATAACAGCTAGACAAGAATTGATGAGGACCATCTTTGACACGCTCAACGTAGTGGTTGAAGAAGCTAGACTTGATTTCAATGAGCATGACCTCGATGTCCGAGTGGTTGACCCCTCTCATGTTGCGATGATCAAGATGACCATTCAATCAGCAGCATTTGATAGCTGGGAAGTCGACGAGAAATCATTGGGACTTGAACTTGGGAAGATGCGGGATCTGTTGTCGCTTGGAAACTCTGGCGACCTGATTGAACTTCGACATGATGAACACGAAGGCAGGGTCCACATCAACATGGGCAAGATAGACCGAGTTATTCGCCCTCTCGACCATTCCACTGTTCAACCCCCAAACGTTCCAGAACTGGAACTTCCAGCCAGTGTCACACTGACCGGTGAGGATTTATCCAGAGCATTTCGTGCTGCCCGCCAAGTTGGTGACCTAGTGAACATATCTCTCAGCAGTGAAGGGTTGGACATCAACGTCATCGGAGGAGAGACCGACAGCGTGAGTGTCTCA
>CALCOQ010000099.1 GCA_937897005.1 uncultured euryarchaeote | reverse complement strand
CGGATTGGTGGAGTTAGGTCCGGCCTGGCTTCCAGACTTTGAGATGAGATTCCATTATTATTCAGGTAATCGTGAAGGAGGCGCTGCGGATGTGGTCTATGCAGGACCGGGTCATGCGGTTCCAGGTGCATTGTTCGAGATGGATGAAAAGGCCCACAAGGCCATGGACCGAAAAGAAGGGCATCCCAATTACTACGAGCGCAGAGATGTGAATGTCATTTTGGCAGACGGAAGTGTCGTCAATGCGCTGACCTATACCGTGGTCGGAAAGAAGATTCTCAACTATCATGAACCTCCAACCGAAAAGTATGCTGGTCTGATTTCCAATGGTTTGCAGAGACTGGGTTTGCCAACCCAATTTCTTGATGCAGCGGTCAATGATTCTTCAGCGGGAGTCGGTCTGAGCGATATTTTCGTCTATGGAACCCTGATGCAGGATCAATCCAGGAATGCTGCTTTGAATTCACATCCACATGAATTGTTGGGCTCAGGAAGTGTGGTTGGAGGTCTGGTGGACCTCGGAGACTTTCCCGGTTTGACCAACAAGGAATCGATGGTCCATGGTGAACTCTACACTGTAGGTGACATTTCCAGATTGATTAGTGATATTGATAGAATCGAGGGATTCTATGGATACGGGCAACAGAATTCACTCTTCACCAGAATGATCATCGAGGTTGAATGTGGGGCTTCCAAGCATTGGGCCTGGAGCTACATCTACAATGGCGAAGATGGCATTGAGATTCCTTCAGGCGACTGGCGAAACCGCAACCATTGAGTTCAAAGGTGAACGGAAAACGACATCTACTCCCACTCCAAGAGCGGCCCATGAGTCGGGTCGATTCTGCCAAGGAAATCTTGTCCTCGATGTATTCGACCGTCAATACCGGCATCGCTCTCATCGCTTTCATTTACATCATATCTCGATATTGGAAGGTGAAGGCCTTCACAGAGGCCAGCGGTAGAATCCCAGAGGTGCAGAATTTTGAGAATCGCAAGAGCAAGAAGGCCTACAAGAAGGCAAAGAAGAGAGAGAAGAAGATATTCAAGGAACGTTCCAGCAAACAGTTCTGGACTCTGCTGCAGATAGGTATCCTGACCGTGATACTGGTGTCGATGGGATTCAAGGAATTTGCTTTCCCGGCCCTTGTGATCATCGCAAATGCTTCCGGTACCAGGATTCCGAGTAAAACTCCGATACTTGGTGGGTTCTCACACGATCTAGACAAGTTCTGGAATGTGATGTGCACTTCAAAACTCCATATGATAACGGATCAGATGGGTGGCACCGACACGAGATTGGGTTGGAAATTATTCTATGCCAATCTGTTCGGCATTCTCTCCTTCGGTCTGTTTGGGAAGAGGTTTGATTCAGACCCCGATGTCCTTCTCTTTAAACGAGCCAAGCAAGCGCGCAAGAGTTATCGCAAGATTCTCGTGAAGGGATATTTCAAAATCCTATTCTTGGCTCTGGCCTTCAGTTTCTGTCTTAGATTGGTGATTCCTGGTTATAAGTTGAGCGAGAAATATGCCCAATTTCTCCCAGCAGCCCTCTTCGGTTACGTCGCTTGTGGATTGGGTGTGAAATTATTGCTGCTTGCCGTGCGCGAGAATCCTGTTCCTCGTGTAGTTGCTGAGAGGAAAGAATCAGCCTTGATGAAGAAGTTCTCGAGTGACGTGAAGTTGAGTGACGAGTGGGTGGTGACCACCACGGCTCAAGAGAGGATTGGATCCAAGTATGAACGGGAAAAGACGCCAGAGGTAGCGGTAGTTTCAGCTCCAACGCCCCCTGCGTCCACAACGGCTCCAGAAAGCGGGAGATATGGTTGAGTTCACTGGACCAGTCGCCCGTTCTGGTAATCAGAGACGGCCTGCATGATCTCCTCCTGTGTATTCATCACGAAGGGTCCGTAGCGCGCTATTGGTTCATCGATGGCAGGGCCAGCAAGGACCAGACAGCGCCCAGTTCCAGAGAGTTCCACCGCATCGCCATCTGAGAGGATGACGAATCCGCCATCTTCCACTTTCTCACCTGCGATGTTGAGTGTTCCTTCGAAGACGTAGACCATCGCATTGAGTTCGCTCGCCAAGTCTTGTTTCAGTTCTCCATCCTTGAGAGTGACATCGAGATAGGTGATTGGAATCACTGTGTCTATGATTGCATCAACACCCATCGATTCTCCAGCGACAACGACCACTTTGACACTACCATCTTCGGATTCGGCAACAGGAATGTCTGAAGCGGGAATGTCCTGATATCTTGGCGCCATCATCTTGTCCTTAGCCGGCAGGTTGACCCAGATCTGGAAACCGTGCATGAGTCCGCCTTTACGCTTGAACTCGGGTTCAGGCAACTCGCTGTGTATGACGCCACTGCCTGCAGTCATCCACTGTACATCGCCTTCGCGCAGAGAGCCAGAATTGCCCGCACTGTCTTTATGTTCCATCTTGCCCTTGAGCAGGTAGGTGACCGTCTCGAAACCACGATGAGGGTGAGAAGGAGCACCAATGGCTTCTCCCGGTCCCCATTCGGTTGGACCCATTTCATCGAGTAGCAGAAAAGGACTCATCTCAGCCCCCATAGCTGCAGGCCGGCGAACCTCGAAGCCACCTCCTTCAAGCACTCGACGAGTGGGGAT
>CALCOQ010000098.1 GCA_937897005.1 uncultured euryarchaeote | reverse complement strand
TCGATGGTCATCAAGGATCGTTTACTCGATCAATCTGATGGCGAGAGACTCTTGGTATGTTCTGAATCAGGGCATATCGCTTGGTATGATTGGCGTAAACGAACCTATGTCAGCCCGGTTTATGGACCGGGTGCGGAAGTGCATGAGGTTCAGACCTCGTATGCATTCAAGCTGCTTCTGGATGAGATGAAATCACTTGGAGTAGCCATGAGACTTGAACTGGAGGACCAGAGATGAACAAACATCAGACAACCCTGATTCCAAAGCGGATATCCAGTATCCGCTTCAATTTGATGGACCCCAATGAGATTCGTAAGATGTCAGCCGTAGAGGTGAAGACTGCTGATACCTACAAGGATGATGGCCATGCATACAGGCAGGGTCTGATGGACCCCAAGATGGGGGTCATCGAACCAGGTATCCGCTGTGATACATGTGGTAACAAATACGATGAGTGCCCAAGCCATTTCGGACACATCCAACTGGAACTTCCCGTGGTCCACATCGGTTTCGTGGATCTCATCAAGCGTTCTTTGAAATCAACCTGTAATTCCTGTAATCGAATATTGTTGCAGGAGGCTGCAGGAACCCACCCCAGCGATGAGGAGAAATCTGAGCAGGACTACTATAGAAGTCGTATTATCGATACCATTCAGAAGCACGGCCTAGGTTCTACTGAATTCTCTAAACTGGTCAAGGATGTGGAGAAGATATGTTCAGGAACCAAGCGTAAGGTATGCATGCATTGTCAAGAGCAACAAGGAAAGATCATTCTTGATAAGCCGACCACTTTCAAGGAGAAGATGGATGCTGGAGGTGCCGGTGGCACCAAGGCAAGTGAGAAGAAATTGAATGCACGAGATGTCCGCGAGTGGCTTGAACGAATTCCAATCGATGACCTGATATTCCTCGGTATGGACAAGGTGAATCGCCCTGAATGGACGATCATGCGAGTTCTTCCTGTGCCTCCAATCACCGTCCGTCCTTCCATTACATTGGATAGTGGAGACCGTTCAGAAGATGACTTGACACACAAGTTGGTCGACGTACTCAGAATCAATCAGCGTCTGCAAGAGAATCGCGATGCTGGTGCTCCACAATTGATCGTTGAGGATCTGTGGGAGTTATTGCAGTACCATATCACCACTTATTTCGATAACCAGACCAGTGGCATCCCGCCAGCCAGACATCGTTCTGGCCGTCCATTGAAGACTTTGACACAACGCCTCAAGGGCAAGGAAGGCCGTTTCCGAAGCAATCTTTCAGGAAAGCGTGTCAACTTCTGTGCTCGTTCAGTCATTTCTCCAGACCCATACCTTGGAATCAACGAGGTCGGAGTTCCAGAACAGGTCGCCAAGGAATTGACTGTGCCTATTCGCGTCACCTGCAGAAACAGGGAACAGATGCGCCAGATGATTCTACGTGGACCCAACGTTCACCCGGGTGTCAACTATGTGATTCGTGGAGATGGCCGTCGTGTGAGAATCAATGACCGCTCCAAGTTGATCAATGCTGGATTCCGATGTCATAATCCTGATTGTCAATCCGAGACAACCCTCCGGTTCGACTTGGACAGTGTCATGCCAGCGCCTAATTTCTTGCCTGGTCTGGTCATCAGAAAGATGAGCAGGCGTACCGATGACCCTGTGGTCGGAGGAGCTCCTCAGATGGAGGAATACTTCGAGGTGGATGAGCCAGCAACCTTGGCCAACCTCTGTGGTGAAGATATCAACCACAAGCCATTACCCGAGGACGACCCCCGTGCGGTTCTACATCACAGGTGGAAGTGGGAGTTGGCAAATCCTGATGAGGAATTTCCAGAACATCTTGAAGTATCATGCCCTCATTGTGGTTCACCTGAGATCAATGATTACAGGACCCGCGTAGAGGACCGTCTTGCGACGCTGGACCTCGATAGAATTCCAAAGCCTGGAATGGTTGTCGAGCGACACTTGATCGATGGGGACGTGTCGATATTCAACCGTCAACCTTCATTGCACCGCATGTCGATGATGGTACATGAGATCAGAGTGATGGAAGGTAAGACCTTCAGGTTCAATCTTGCAGTATGCACCCCATACAATGCTGATTTCGATGGTGACGAGATGAACCTTCACGTCATCCAAGGAGAGGAGGCACGTGCTGAAGCAAAGATATTGATGAGAGTACAGGAACACATCCTGACTCCACGTTATGGAGGTGCGGTCATTGGTGGTATCCACGACCACATCTCAGGCGCCTATCTCTTGACTCGGCCAGGGACAAAGGTCAGCAAATCTGTGGGAATAGACATTCTAGGACGAATAGGATATACTGGTCCATTGCCGAAGGAGATCAAGTTGGAAAATGGCAAACTTGGTTTCAATGGACATGACCTGATGGGTCTGATCATCCCAGAGAACATCCAGTTGCGTTTCCGTAGCAGGTCGAATGAGGATGTCACCATTATTTCCAGTACTGTTACTGGTACGCTGGACAAGAGGGCAATAGGTGCAGAAGATGGCAGATTGTTGGATGCAGTGGTACAGACCAATGGCCCTGATGATGGCGCTAGATTCCTCGATGAAATGACGCGCCTCACCATCGGTGCTTGTACTGCTCTTGGTTTCACCACTGGTATTGACGACGAAGACCTTCCACCAGAGGCATTGGAACGAATTGAGAAGATCAACTCTGAAGCTCGTCAGAAGGTCGATGAGGAATTGGTGGCATTCGGCAAGGATGGTCGCAAATATGAGGCCCGTCCTGGTAGAACACCACTTGAGACCATGGAGGAGAACATCATGGTTATTCTCGATGAAGGCAAGGCCAAGAGCGGTGAGGTTGCAAAGAATCACTTGACCCAGAGCAGTTCGGATAACGCTGCAGTCAACATGGCAGTATCCGGTGCCCGAGGTTCAATGGACAACTTGACCATGATGGCTGGCTCAATAGGTCAAGCCAAAGTTCGTGGCGCTCGCCTTGAGCGTGGCTACAAGGATAGGGTTCTTCCTCACTTCCCAAGAGGTTTGAAAGGGGCTCGCGAGAAGGGATTCATCTCCTCGTCATTCAAGCGTGGTCTTGAGCCAACCGAGTTCTTCATGCTCTCAGTTTCTGGACGAGAGTCTCTCGTCGATACTGCGGTCAGAACCAGCAAGTCCGGCTACATGCAGCGCCGATTGATCAATGCGATGGACGACCTCAAGGTGTTCAAGGACGGAAAACTCTCGGTACGCAACACTGCTGACCGAATCATCCAATTCGAATATGGTGAGGATGGAATCGATCCATCGCGTAGCGTGCACGGTTCTCCTGTGAACACTGATGTCATCGTAGACAAGGTTCTAGGAACCACCAGCAAGGATATTTCACTTGGAGTTGATGAATGATGGTGGTGAAGAGTGCAACGAAGAAGAAACTCATGGATATGCAGGTGCCTGAAGAGTACGCTCATCTGTTGGCAGATGACCGTAAGTGGGACGATGTCAAGATATTGACCGCTCAGGAGATTGCAGCCATATGCAAGACGGATTCTGATACTGGAACCAAGTTACATACTATCATCATCAGTGCCACTGGTAACCGAAGTGATGCTTCGGATGGTGGCGGTGGAACAACTGTTGTTCGTCGTCGTGCTGCGCCGCGTCGGCGTAGAACAAAGATTGTTCAGGAACTTGAGGACTACGATGCGGAGAAGAAGGTTGTACTGAATTACGATGATATCGTCGAAGACCCTATTCATATTGCATTGATGAAAGCTGAAGCGAAGTTCGATGAAATTCTACTTTCGCCGAGGGTCATTGGCGACCTGACGGATTCAGTCAAGGCAAGGGGTCGCAAGAAATTGACAGCCAAGCAGGCCACCAATATCATCGAGCAATCTAGAGCTGCATTCAATAAAGCACGAATAGATCCTTTTGAAGCGGCAGGAATCACCACTGCTCAGTCCATCGGTGAGCCTGGGACGCAGATGACCATGCGTACATTCCACTATGCTGGTGTAGCGACGGTCAACGTGACTCAGGGTCTACCACGTATCATTGAGATAGTCGATGCTCGCAAAGTCCCTGATACTCCAACCATGACCATCCGTCTTATCGATGAGAAGAAGGATAATGCTGATGAATGTCGAAAGCTGGCGGCAGGAATCGAGATCACATTGACCAAGAATATTGCAGACATCGAAACTGATGTTGCTCAGAGAAAGTTGGTTCTCAATCTCAAGGTTGGAAACTTGAGGC
The DNA here is from genome assembly GCA_937897005.1 of uncultured euryarchaeote. Lineage (GTDB taxonomy): Archaea > Thermoplasmatota > Poseidoniia > Poseidoniales > Poseidoniaceae > UBA226. The sequence goes on along the minus strand of CALCOQ010000098.1, from coordinate 4,217 downwards.
AGAAGAAGATGACTGGAAATGAGGTGCGCGACAAACTGCAACGTGCTCTACGCTTGCATATTCTTGCAGACAAGGAGAAGAACCCCAAGGTATTAACGATAATTCCAGGAGTGCAGAGAGAAGAAGACCTTGCCGATCTGAACGACAACCCTCCTTCTTATACCCAACTTCTTCAACTTGAGGACAAGGTCAAGGATCTACGTCTAAAGGGTATCCCCAATATCGAAAGGGCCAATGTGCAGAAGGATGACCAGACCGGTGAATACTATCTTTCAACCATCGGCAGCAATCTATCTCGTGTCAGCGATCTTGAGGCTATCGACCGTTCTCGTACGTATACCAACAACATCATTGAGATTTACGACTATCTTGGAATCGAGGCTGCACGCCAATCCATCATCAATGAACTCAAAGCAACCCTTGAGGGTGCTCGACTGGAAGTCGATGTACGGCACCTGTTGATGGTCGCTGATGTGATGACGAGTGAAGGTGCAGTACGAGCCATCGGCAGGCATGGAGTCAGCGGAAACAAGCACAGCATTCTCGCTCGTGCTGCATTCGAGGTCACCGTCAACCACTTGCTCAAGGCAGGTATCATCGGTGAGCGCGACCGCCTCACTGGTGTTGCAGAGAACGTCATCGTTGGGCAGCCAATCTCATTGGGGACTGGTAGTGTCGAATTGTATTACATCCCAGAGGAAGGCTGATTTCCAACCTTATGAGAAACAATGGTGGAGTATGGGGTCAATAACATGGAATTACAAAGAGAATTGAAGACCGCCATCGGTAGTGGAGAACTGCTGTTTGGACAGAACCAGACGGTAGATGCATGTGATCGTGGACAGGCGAAATTAGTGATATTGGCTGCCAATTGTCCACAGACGTGGATTGATGATTTACATGCTCGGCATCCAGATGTTGCAAAACACAGAGTCGGGATTGTGAATCGAGAACTTGGTACAGCCTGTGCCAAGCCATTCAGTATCAGTGTGATCTGCGTGGTTGAAGCTGGAAGCAGCGATCTTCTGACCTTGCGAAGCAACATTGACTGAGGTCGGTTATGTTGATGGACCCCTGAATCAAGGGCCCCCCATGGTTGTGGACCTGCCTGAGTTGTTGCTCAGGTGCGGAATCGAGTGGGATGAATCGTGTATCGCGCCAGAAATACCTCCTGGTCCAATCGTCTGGGTAGGTAGAGTTCTGGAATCAAGTCAAGTCGAACGTTCATTGTGGGATTTGATTGGACCGGATGTCTGGAGAGCGGAGAATGAATGGCCAGGATTATCCACTTCCGACCTCGAACGCTGGTTGGTTGATGCCCCGGTCGGAGAACATGTCATCATTCTACAGGGAAACGACAGAATCCCTGACGTGGGATTGCCCAGTACAGTCAGGATGCTCAGCAGAGTGCAGTTGGCAACTGCTTTGGGAGAACATCTATTGGATGGAGGGAGTTTCATTTCCATGGTTCATGAAAAACCTATTTCAGAGAACGGGGATGGTTCATTGCAGCGAGTCACAGATGGGCCACTTGGGATAACTCCCCATCTGCGTCCTGATGATATTCTGGAGGAATTGGGTTTCACTGGCCTTGGTTTGAGTCCATTGCATCTGGAAGCACGACTGTGGATGGTGAGCGGAATGTTATGCGGTCCTGAAGGTCAGGAAGAGCCTCGTGAGTGGAAGGTTCTGGAAGACCCCTGGGAAGAAGAATTATCTCTGATCGATGAATTGGAGTTATTGTCCAACCCTCCTGATCTGGAGGTCAAAGTGAGTGAATCCTTCTCCTCCGATTCGATGCTTAGAATGCGCTTGATCAAGACATTGAGCGAACGTAGAGCGAGTGGGCTTGAGGAAGGCTCCGGTGTGGTTCTCAAACGATGGAAAGCAACGATGGAATCGTCTGGGATGGAATCGCAGAAAATCTATATTCCAGCATGGAGAGGTAAATTGCCTGGTCATGGTGATTCAATACTGCATGGATTGAGTGGCAGGTTTTTCAGTTGTTGAGAGCCTGAATATGTAGGCGCAGGATTCATCAGGGAGTAGGTACAGCCGACAACATGCTCAGCCCTATTGCTGTTCGGAATACCAATGGTCGCGGAATGGTTTCAGCATTGGTGTTGTTATTCATCCTAGGATATTTCACCCCAATGGTCCCTGTTTCATTCGCAGAACCTGATGAGGCAGAACTTGATTCAGTTTCAAGATTTGAGGCAAGTGCTCGTTCAGGCACTGGTTGGGCCAAGATGTCTGGAGGTTCAGCCAATGGAAATGCTCGATATATCGATGTGGTTCCTTCCTCGGGAGACATCGCTATTGGTGGATTGATGGATGGAGGAGCAGCCACTTTGTCGTGGGGTGGAGTCTCAGTCACTTCTGGAGATACTGTCACCCCTTGGTATGCAAAGACCGACAGTGGCGGAAACGTGTCATGGGTTCAGGTTGCAACTGCATCCGGCAGCAATTCTCCAGAAATCAATGCCGGAGGTCTGGCAATATCCAATACAGGAGATGTGTATGTCACTGGTTCCTTCCGTGATACCGCTTCATTCGGCTCTCACACTCTGGTCTCGCAAGGGCTCTACGATTGTTTCATCGCCAAGATATCGAGTTCCGGTCAATGGCAGTGGGCGAAATCACTCAAGGGTGCAGCAGATGCTCAGACCGGTGCAACAACTTCTCTCGATGTGGTATGGGGCACTTCCATCACAGTGGATGCAGCGGGAAGCGCCATCATTGGTGGATTCTATCTGGGTTCCACTGAAGTTGGGAATAATGCAGGAACCGGTATCAGCGATGCTGATGTCTTCGTTGCCAAATACAGTTCATCCGGCAACAACAATTGGTTGGCAGATGCAACCGGGCCTGATGTCAACGAAGTTTTCTCGATGACTTCCGATATGGGTGGAGATGTCTGGCTGGTCACTTCATTTGATACGTCGATGAGTTTCGGCACTTATTCGGTTTCAGCCAGTGGCAGCGGACATCCAGTCATTGCCAAGATCAGTGCACAAGGTGGGTGGATGGATGCACAGCATGGGACCACCACATCGGATACATATACGGGTGGAATTGATGTCGATATGTCAGGAGATCCAGTCATTGCAGGTATTTTCAGTGGTTCTCTCACATTTGGTAGCACTACCATCAATTCAATGGGTGAAGATGATGGCTATGTTGCGAAGTATTCTGCAGGAAGTTGGATATGGGCCACCCATGTAGGTACATCCACCTATGATTTCGTCTCAGACGTTGCCACTGATCCTTCTAGTGGAAATGCGATAGTCGCCATGTCAAGTGCAGGTTCATTGTCCATAGCAGGCAGTTCCTTCTCTTCACAGGGAGAGAATGATACCATCATCGCTTCCATCGATACCAATGGTGCATGGGAGAGAATGGTCAGCGCTCATGGTTCACAGGACAATTGGGCAGGTGGGGTAGCGGTCGATGACCACGGTAATGTCGCAGTGGCTGGTACCGCGAGTGGGACGATTGATTTCACTTCGACCAATGCTGGAACTGCCTCCCCATCAGGGCAGTTCGGACCCTATCTCTGGTCAATTTCTGGATTCGGCAGTTCTGATTCTGATGGCGATGGAATCTTCGATGAGGATGATAATTGTCCCGATGACCACAACAGTGGACAAGAGGATCATGATTCTGATACACAGGGAGATGAGTGTGATATCGATGATGACAACGATGGAGTCCTCGATAACAACGGAGACCGTTCCGATGATTGCCCATTGGGTGAATTGAATTGGACCTCCACCAGTATCCAGTCTGATCCTGCTTCCAGCAGCGACTGGGATATAGATGGCTGCAAGGATGATGTAGAAGATTCTGATATGGATAATGATCAGAAAGAGAATTCCAATGACACCTGCTTGAGAACGGATTGGAATCGCGGTCAGAGCCCAATACCCACATGGGTCTCAGATCCTGACACTGATCAGGATATGGATGGATGTAGAGATGCAGATGAGGATCTTGATGATGACAACGATGGGGTGGAGGATTCAAATGACAATTGCCCTGATGATACAGGTACCTCGAACAAGGGTTCGTTGATTGGATGCCCTGATGGTGATGGCGATGGTTGGGCTGACACTCTGGATGATTGTCCTGATACCTATGGAACCTCGGAGAATGGAACCATGGTTGGATGTGAAGATACTGACATTTCTATCCAATTTGAAAAGGAGGGATTACTC
>CALCOQ010000097.1 GCA_937897005.1 uncultured euryarchaeote | reverse complement strand
TGGACGAATATTCACTGAAGTCATGAGAAGAGCCAATGCATCGTGGTTATGGGTTTGTGACGGATGCTTCAAGGAATTTCCTAGACGCAAACCAGGGCGCGGGAAATTTCGTTGCAGAGATTGCAATCTCGTATTACGGGATGTCGCAGTCTCCAATTGACAATACACCGACAGGCTATCATGCTGGTTATTCAGGGGCTTTCCATGCGGGGGTCGCTGAACAGCCATTCAGCCCTTCCATTATCCATCTTGTTTCTGTTGTCGATAGTTGCAGGGATTCCATCAGCAGATGCCGAGATTGGCGTTGGAGATGGCGAAGGAGTGCTCAATCTCATCTGTGTTTCAGATGATGAATGCAGCCTTGCAAATGTGGTCTCAGGTGAGGAAACGATTGGACGTCAGGAGAATGATCCAAGTCCATTGAATCCGAAATTGGTGATTCTGGAATTCGAGATGTCTCCAATGCAAGAGCAATTGGCCTTGATACCAGATGAACTCAGAATATTGGTGGTTGATCTGAGAATAACCGAGGACCTGCTTGGTTGGACTCAACCGGACCTCGATGTCGAACTCAAGATTGGGCCGAGCGAGAACGCTTGGACCATACCTGGAGCAGGAGCTGGGCTTCAGTCCCAGCCTGAACCATACACACTGCAGGATGAAGAACTGGACCTTTCTGAAGGAAGGTTGATCCATTCTGGTGATGTCGTCAGATTGAGATTGTCATTTCAACTCGATAGACCAGCGAATTGGGAATTGTATCTCAGAGGGGACAGCAGCATTGAGATGGACATCATCTGGTCAGTCAATCCCGCTTATGCCGATGTCGATGAACCCTCATCCCAGCAGCAGCCAAAACTTACCCAAGAAGTCGAGATTTGGCACGATGGAGCGTTGGTTGGAGATGACCGAGACTGTTGGCTGATGGATCTTGAGAGTCATGAGATGTTCAATATCATCATCATCTGGGATGTCGTTCCAATTGAGGTGGAACAGCCACATGATGCTCCTGATCTGGTCGGTCCTGGAAGCCGAAATGCTCCAGATCCTGCGATGAAGACCAGTTACGATGGCGAGACACTGTCGGTGACATTTCAGTATCGAGGCCTATCTGAGGGTGAACACACATTGTGTTGGTCTGGGGCGGATGATAGATTCCAGTCTTATTCTTGGATGGGAAGATTCACCTTTGAGGGATTGGGGCCCAATTCTCCGGGTGAGTTCAGTGGTGATGCGACCTGGGATTCAGAAAAAACAATGCTCGGAGATTCGGAACGATCAGAAGAGATAGATGAAGGTGGTTTCATCACTCTTGCCTTTGGATTGATGTTGTTGATCGGAGTCATTGGAACCGCAGCTGTACAACCGAACTGGAACCTGACCCGCAGATTGATGCTGCCCCTCTCAGGATTGTTGGTGATGTTCGGAGGAATCGTTCATCCAGTCATGATGTGGACTGAAGCGATACCCGAAGAAGGTGCAATGGACATCGATGAGTTGTTACAGCAGCGTCTGGAACAGATATGGCAGGTGAACAGTCCAGGTACTCCTGTTGCAACGATGTCTGAACATATCGGTTCGACATTCGGGATTCTGAGTGGTGAGAATCTGTTGTTGGACATCCAGATAGATTCGGCTGCACCGTTGCCGGATGGCCGTTTCCAATTGCATTCACCTGATCTGGATGGAATCGGACTTGATAGTCTGATATTCAATCACCTCAATTCTGTAGGCGCTGGTCACGACAGCGAAGGTCAACTGCCTCAACGTTCAGTTAATTTCGTGTTGTTGGCAGGAAGTGCACTGGTTCTGGACCTGTTGATGTTGGAAACGCTGTTGGTGGTTGAGGAGATTCCATCTATGAGTATTCTTCATATTGATTGGACTATGATGCGGGCAGGCTCTTCAGGAAACGAATTGAATCCGGTATGGGCCACACGTCCGGATACGATTGAACTGAAAGACTGGAGTCGAATTCAATATTCCTTGTTTCCTGAATTGATGACGATATCATATTGTGATTGTGGCATGGACCAATTGGATTTCACATGGGTACCATCCACTGTTCTGGATGTGGAGGATGTTCCCACTCCTCAGGGATTGGAGACTCCTACTGGGCTTGGTTCAACCGCGAACTGGCTGATGACGCTGGGCATACTTCTGATTCTGGTGACAGCAGTCGTTGAAACCAGAAGACGTTCAGCGGCCAGAGAACTGGCGGCAAGTTTCCTCTCAGACTGATCAATCGAGTTTTCCGAGCACATCGTCGAGCATCTTCTTCTCGTCGCTGTCCAACTTCTCATCATCCAAAGCCCTCTTGATCTTGTCACAGTCCTCATCTGAGAGTCCAGCCTTTCCAGCAGCCTCAACGATGAGAGCAAGTTCATTCTCATCGACCGTTCCATCCTTGAGTGCAGCGTTGATCGCTGCTCTGGTGGCGATTGCCGCCGCTTCTTCATCGCTCATTCCTAGAGCAGACTGGATGGTCTTGAGTTCAGACATCTCATCCTCGGAGAGAACACCATCTTCGTATGCTTTCTCGTATGCTTCAAGCAAGAAACTGCGGTACTGCTGAGGGTGAAGAAGGACGTCACGAATCAATCCATAATCGACTGAATCCTGCTTGCCGGATGCATCCAGCATCACGATGGAGCGACGGACCTCCTTGACAGCCATGTCCTTGAGTCCATGAGCTGCCCACACCATACCCACTGAGATGACGATGGCTGCGAACCATTTCATCACTTCTTCAGATATGATTTCACCTGGGTAGATGATGTAGTAAATACCGATTACCATCATCATGGCTCCAGAGAATACTTCGACCCAATCGTTGAGGTCAGGTTCTTCATCGAAGACAGAAAGCCGGCGCTCAATCTCATCTATCTCAGGGTCGTCCATGCGTACCCCCACAGTATAGGACGGCCTTGAGGTTATTGGCAACAGCAGTTGTCAGAAGAATCCTCAAGAATCCTTGAAATTGTCTTTCACAAAGGGATTGGATGACCGGTTGTCTTTTGGACCCTTGACATCACTCAAGAGCCCATGCCGGAGCCTTCCAACGCTGTGCAGGACCTCGACCTTCCCGAGGTGGTGCGTAGACATGTCATCGAAGGATGGGGAATCTCCACATTACATCCACCTCAGGCCGAGGCGATGCCAGCGGCGTTACATGGTCGTAATCTGCTACTATCAATTCCCACTGCATCGGGAAAGAGTCTGGTTGCATTTCTGGCGATTGCGAGGAAATTACTGGTTGAAGAACCAGGCAGTCGGGCCATCTACATCGTTCCATTGAAGGCATTGGCAAGTGAGAAGGTCGACGAATTGAGAGAATTGGGTGAAGCCATCGGTCTGGTTGTGGGAATGGCGATAGGTGATGCTAATAGAGAGATGCAGAAGATATCGGATGCCGATATCATCGTCTGCACCTCTGAGAAATTGGATTCTCTTTGTCGAAGCAGACCTGATGTCATCAGCGGCACCAGCATCGTCATCGCCGATGAGATACATCTGGTCAACGATAGGTCGCGTGGGCCAACAATGGAGGTCAATCTCGCGAGATTACGGCTTCATCACCCCAAGGCTCAGATCATCGCCCTTTCTGCTACGGTCGGAAATCCTGAGAAGTTGGCTCTTTGGCTCGATGCTGAGTTAGTACAGTCGGAGTGGCGCCCGGTGGCTCTGGAGCACGCTACACTCGCGGAGAAATGGCTGGAGGTCAGACATCGAATTTCACGTGAACAGTCCGACCCGTTACCTCCTCCCAGGCAATTGGAGGGTCCGAAGACACACATCGCTTGGTGTGCATTGAATGATACCATCTCGGAGCAGGCTCAGATGCTCATCTTCGTTTCAACCCGGAGGTCTGCTGAGGCCGAAGCGCGCAAACTCTCTGAACGAAGTGCAGCCGCATTGGTTGGCGACCCTGAACGCATGAAGAGATTGGCCGCATTGGCGGATGAATTGCAGAAAGAGAATGACAGTGCGATTTCAGATAGGCTGGCTGCAGCGGTAAGAAAAGGTGGAATCGCATTTCACCACGCGGGATTGACTCATGCTCAGAGGAAGGCTGTGGAAGGGGCTTTTCGAGATGGAACATTGTTCTGTATCAGTGCTACCCCAACATTGGCTGCAGGCGTCAATCTTCCAGCCAGAAGGGTGTTGGTCAGGGATCTGAAGCGTTGGGACAATGGTATCACCACCTGGATATCGACAATAGAGGTTAGACAGATGATGGGCAGGGCAGGTCGTCCGCAATATGACCCCAAGGGCGAATCCTGGTTGGTCTGCAAAGGCGAGGACCCTTTGTTGGAGGCTGACGCTGTGGCGCAACGGTATATCCACGGACCCCCTGAACCGATAATCTCCAAACTTGCTGCCGAGCCACCTTTGAGGATGCATCTATTGTCGGTCATCGCTACAGGGGGGTTGAATGACAGGACTTCGATCCGCCGTTTCTTCAATGCTACTTTCCTTTCTTGTACTCAAGCATC
>CALCOQ010000096.1 GCA_937897005.1 uncultured euryarchaeote | reverse complement strand
CAGTTATCTTTGTCTACATTGGACCAGGGGTTCTCGTAGAACTCGAGAATATTGTAGTGACCAGGTATTTCATCACCTGTACTGTTTTCGTATATGTGTCGAGCAAATACCATATCTAGATCCTTGTCTCCATCATAATCAACAAATTCAACATCTGATGTGGTTTGGTTTTCATTATGCCATGTCGGCAGAGAACTGATGATTCCATTATTATTGGTATAGACGTTATCAGACCGATTTCTTCCTTTTATCCAAGACCCTTGTTCATTTACTTCTTCTGGCCACCCATTGGCAAAAACAAGATCCGGATCGCCATCCATGTCAAGATCTCCCACTGCGACTGCAGATGAAGGCCTGGACAAAGTAGATGACCAGCTTGTATTTCTATCGAATGAACCATTATTGTTCATATAGATATGATTTGAAGCATTCCAGCGATATCCCATTTGTTGATTCCACCGCCACTGGTTTGCTGCAATAATATCAGTATATCCATCTCCATCGAGGTCGGCCAATTCAATATCAGTAGTGACATTAGCCTGCCAAGTCGCCCAACTTGCGATTTCACTACCTGTGCTATTGAAATTGCCAAATGTTCCATTCCCATTATTACTCCATATCATATTATGCGCTTCCAGTTGACTAAAATCATTCAACCAACCATTGGCTTGAATGATGTCTATGTCACCGTCTCTATCAAAATCTGCTGATTCAGCATCAAATGTTGTGGAATGTCCATAACTCCAACCAAGGGCGCCGTATATTTGATTTGGAGTCTCTTCCCAGGTATGATTGGTTTCAATTTGGCCATTGTCATTGTAAAATATTTCATCGCCGACACCACCTGCAAAAAATATGTCAACATCATTGTCCCCATCAAAATCCCCAGTTCCCATACCCATATTGTATACTGAACCTGTTTTATTCCAATCACCTGTACTATTGAATGAGCCATTGTTATTGAAAAGCATGTATCCACAAGCGTAATTTGTTCCCGTGCATTCACCACCACTATTCCAATTTGAAAATACTATATCTAACCAACCATCTTGATTTATATCAACTAATTCCGCACCCCAAGTCCATGCATAATTCGTCGGTTCTATCCAATGTGTTTGCAAATTACCATTACCATCATTAAAGAATATCCGATTTCGGCCATCACCTGTTGGATAGAGTAAATCAGCATCTCCATCATTATCTATATCTCCCCAAACCATACTTGTTAGATATTCACTATGACCAACTAATTTTGAAACATTCAATATACGAGATGGCGTCGTGTTCCACTCTTCAATGGGGGCGCCTCCTACAATGTGTTGAGCCAATGCTAGTTTGTATGGGTGGGAATCATTGACATCAGGAACTCCATCTCCATCACTATCCGTATCCCAATCAACAGTCATGGAAATTGTTGGTTCAGGAACATGATCAAAAGAAGAGGGAGTGAGTTGCTCAACCAAAATACCTGAAAGTTCGGATGTGCCCAAAACCAAGATGACAACAAGTAGCAATGGCTGCCTCATAATATTGCGATATTATCTATTGATTGAAAGGATATCGGCTTCATTTCACTCTGAACATAGGAATTTTCTTCATGAGAGTGGTGGCAGCCTTTGTTATGGGTGTTGAAATCGAGCGGCGGTATCTCGTGCTGGAGAAGCCCCCTTTTCTTCTTAGATTGGATTCACTCGATATTGAACAATGGTACGCCCCCGATTTTGCTGGACTCATTCCACCTGATGATATCGATATGAATTCGGTCCATGAAGGCGTCCGAATACGTCGAAGAGACAAGGAGTGGTTAGCGACATTGAAAGGGCCTTGGAATGGAATATCAAGAATAGAAGAAGAATGGAAAATCCCCCCGATGGATTGCCCAATAGAGTGGCCACATATTCACAAAACGAGATATCTTTGGCCGGATTCGGGCGGATTGGTGTGGGAAATTGATGTATTCCACGGTCCTTTAGAAGGGCTTGTCATTGCAGAGATTGAATTGCCTGAAGAGAACCATTTCTTCACTATTCCAAAATGGGCAGCTGGGGAAATTACTGCTGAGCCGGGTTGGTCAAATGCAGAGTTGGCGGTTTCAAATTATTCAGACATCATGCAAAGCATAGTCATGTTTTCTGAGGAGGAGTGAATTCAATCAATGCTGCATGAATGCGCAATATCTCTTCTTCACTCAAGAACGGATGGACTGGAATTGAAACCAACTGTCCACACAATCTCTCGGTGACTGGTAGACTACCTTCAGAGTACTGAGGATGGTCGCTCATCACTGGTTGTCTATGGCACGGAATCATGTAATGTATTCGAGCATCGATTTCTTTGGACTCTAGATGCTGGATCAATTCTTGTGAATATTCGCAGCGTATGGTGTATTGATGCCAGCCATGAACAGCCCTCGGTCTGACTCGCGGGGCATGTAATGATTGATGGTGAGCGATTGCAGCACTGTGTAATGCAGCAATCTCTTGACGGCGAATCTGCCATTCGTCCAATCTACTGAGTTGTACCCTGCCCATGGCAGCAAGAATCTCGGACATTCGTAGATTGCTGGTCAAAGCCTCAATTCTGGAGCCTCCTACTCGACCATGATCCACCCATGATTGAAGACGTTCGGCAAGGTCCATCCTGGTAGTGGTTATCATTCCCCCTTCGCCCCCTACCGCCATGTTCTTGCTAGGAAAAAAGGAGAAACAGGCTACATCTCCAAGTGAACCTGCTAAACGTCCATCCAACATCGCACCATGAGCCTGTGCTGCATCTTCAATCATGGGGATACCTGTGGGAAGATCCAACGAAAAGGGTTGGCCAAAAAGGTGGACACCAAGTATAGCCTTGGTATTGGAAGAAACGGCAGCAGATACTGCCTTGGGATCAAGACACCAATATTCTTCCTCGATATCAACGAAGACTGGGGTTGCACCTACCAACTCAATGCAGGAAACACTTGCAAAGAAAGTCAAAGATGGGACGATGACTTCATCTCCCGGTCCGATGTTAAGTAAGCGAAGTGCGGCAATCAGCGAGGCTGAACCACTTGCACAAGGAACTGCTGCAACCGCCCCACAGTGATGTGCGAATTCGCCACCAAAGGCCGTTGCTTCAGGTCCCTTCACCCAACGTCCTGATTCGAGGACTCGATATGCGGCCTGATGCATCTCATCGTCTATCCAAGGTCTTGACATTGGAATGCGTTCGCCCATGGTTGCACGAAACGGCACATCAATTTCAGCACTCCGACGAATCAGCGGCACCGAAACCCATGAAGTAGGGGGCGCTGCTCACCTATTCATGTCCGGGGAGGAGGCAACAGGTCAGGGGGGCGAAGAATTGTCACCTGAAACTGATGATTCGAGCGACCAATGGGGCATTGATGAGATTCTAGAGAATGTAGAGGATTCTGAAGAAAAAGTTGGAGATGCCGCCCAAGCCTTGGCGGAAGAAATCCGTTTAATAACTGAAGAAGAATCTGAAGTGGAAGTTGAATCTGAGGTTGAGAATGTGGCGGGCCAAGAACCTACAGAGTTCGAATCCTGGTCAGAGAATCAATTCGAGGAGGAACCTGTTGCCACACCTGAGGTGGAGGCTTCATGGATGGATGATAAATCTGAAGGAAATGAGATTCCAACTTCAGAAGAAGAAGTAGAAGATGATGGAGACGATAGCGAGCCTGAGGCCTCGAAAAAACCAGATGTTGTTTCATCTTCAAACATGATGATTCTTGGTACCCGTCGTGATGATGGTTCACAAGTTGCAATTCCCTCCCAGATACTTGCCAGACACGCGGCGATGCTCGGTTCGACAGGGTCTGGAAAAACCGTGATGGCGAAGGCCCTGATTGAAGAAGCGACGCTGGCAGGAATACCAAGTCTCATCCTTGACCCTCAAGGAGACCTTGCAAGATTGGCATTGGGATTGGATCCTGATGAGTTGAACGAACAGGGAGGGGATGTTTCACGACGAAAAGCGCTGATGGAAATGTCAGAAGTAAGAATTTGGACGCCTCTTAGAAGCAAAGGGTTACCTATCTGTATCGATCCTTTCGTCGCTCCTCCAGCAGAACTTGGGGTGGAAGAAGCGATTACTGCGTGGGATATGGTGGCTGCCGGATTCACCGGTCTGGCTGATTATGACGTAGAAAAAGCACAAGGAAAGCAAGTCAAGCCATTCATCTATGAAATTCTAGTACATGGAACTAGACTTGGACTGCCCTTGGATGACTTCCAGAAACTCGCAAAAACCATTCGGGACCCACATGCCACCTTCCTGAAACTACTGTTTCCTGAAGCATTCGAAGCAGCAGAGGAAGATGAGGAGGAACGCATCGAATTGCCAACCTGGGAAGAGGTGATGGAAGAACAAGGCCTGCCTCATTTCGAGGATATGTTACCAAAAAGCACCCGTAGTGAGCTATCTCGACGAATTGCGGCTTACAGTTCAGGTGTGAATCAACTTCTGTTCGCAAATGGAACTCCGTTGGATATCGATACATTCTGTACCCCTTCAGATGAAGGAAAGATTCCAGTCAACATCCTTTATCTCAATACCATTCAAGATGATGCTCAGAAACAATACATGGTCCAAGAAATAGCGCGCGAACTCTATGATTGGATGCTTACTCAACAACCTGCTGAAGGTGAATTGAAACTGTTGTTCTTCATGGATGAAGTCTCCCCCTACCTGCCTCCACATCCTCGAAATCCTCCTGCTAAAGACCTTATTAAACTGATATTCAAACAAGCCAGAAAATATGGAGTGGCCTGCGTTCTTGCAACTCAGAATGTGAGCGATGTTGATTACAAGATTCTAGCACAAGCCAATACGATGTTCATAGGTAGATTCAGAGAACGTAATGACATTGACAAGGTCAAACATCTACTCAAAGAAGGAGGGGGTGACATCAGCCTCATCGATGAATTACCAAAACTATCGGCCGGTCAATTTCAACTTGTAAGCCCTGATGTGGATGATAAACCAATTCCGATACAGTGTCGTTGGCTCTACACGGATCATGGCGCTCCACTATCTGAAGAACAAGTTGAAGAAATCACTGATGATGATGTTCGAGAATGGGCATCAAATCGAAGCCGAACTCCGAAAAGAGATGGAACTGCGGCGGCGGCTGCGGTTGGAGGAATTGGTGCTGGAGCCGCTGGCAAGGGTGGACGCGGGGAAGGGGTGGTTTCAAATGCTCTAGTCAAAAAGGTAGGAGGTATGACTGCAGCCGCTCATGGTGTGGTTAATGACTCGGCATTCGAAGTTCGCTTGATGGGAGGATTGGCAGTTCTCAAGGATGGGCGTGACCCGCTTTATGTCATGCAGGCCATCACCAACATGGTCAGTGGTGTTGTGCTTGCTTGGGCAATGATTGCGGTATTACTTGGGTGGCAAGATGGGAATATCGATTGGTGGTGGATGGCTCTGGCTTTCGTCATCACCTCAACGGTTGGTCTGGTCATCGGGTTGGAGATGTTCCTATCACATGATGCCACTCTACAAAAGAAGATTTCGCGATTTGCTCGTTCAATACAATATATTCTTGCAGCCTGGTTGTGGACCGTGCTTATGTGGCAGAAGAATTCCGACAATATCGATATGGGATGGGGGGCAATATTACTCGAGATGAGTGTCGTATGGGTCACTTTATTCATCATTGTTGAATTGATCAACCGTTTCAAACTTGGACGTATAGAATTCCGAAAAAGCCATTCTGCACTGACTACCATCACTGCGAATCTCAAAAGCATGTCTGCAACCATCACAGGCATGCAATTCAATGAAATGAAAGCGAGTAGTAAACAGGTGCTCGCGGGTATTCGCTGGGTTTTGGATTTCTGTACCTTGTTGTTACTTGCATCCTTGGTAGTTATTGGTTGGATGAACGAGGGTTCTCTTTCTGCCGGCCTTGCCGACATAGGTGGTGACCACCTGGTCCTCAAGCCGGCCTTGTGGTTAGGCAGTCTCTATCTCCTCATATTCCTGAGTGAAACATGGCTCAGATTGAAAGAACAGCCTAACCGAGAATCTGAATGATATGGTTGGTGCTGTCCGTTGACAATCCTTTCGGGTCTCAAAACAAATCACGAATCAGAATCTTGGCTTGGTTCAATAACTGCAACTGCTGAATCGTTTTCTTTTTTCTTGCCTGAAAGAATCAGTCCATAGACAAACAAACCACATCCCGGCCAGCAAATGAATTGGCCGAAAATTGGCCACATTATGGATACAGGTTCCTGAGCAGAAATCCATGCACCTGGGCCAATGTAGACGCCTCCGAAAATAATCATCGGCAAACCAATCGCCATCATCAGGTTAGGACGTTCTTTCAGCCATTCCCAAGATTCTTTCACATCTCTGGCATGGGTTGCGCTCTATTAATCATCATCATTTTACACACCACTAGGTAGAAATGGTAATGTTCTGAAGAATATAATTACAGTCAAAATCTTAGTTTTAATACACTAAATGTATTGATTTTCTACACGCGGGGGTTGCTTTCAGTCTAGCGTTTTTTCACTAGATGCAGAGGGCAGGAATAGAACCACGTGCAAAAACGCTACACTAAGAGTATGGTACGGGTGTAGTATTG
>CALCOQ010000095.1 GCA_937897005.1 uncultured euryarchaeote | reverse complement strand
GCACAGCCAGTTGAATCAAGTCCGTGAAAACCAAGTTCAATCATCAGCCAGAACAGGTGAGTCACCTGTGGCGACTTCAAGTTCAAGGCACTCAGCAGCATTGCGCTCAATCCACTCTTCCTCTTCATCTGGAACATCGGTATCTGCAAAGATGGCCTCTACCGGGCATTCGGGAATACAGGCTCCACAATCGATACACTCGTCGGGGTCGATCACCAGATAGGTTGGTGCTTCGCGGAAGCATTCTACTGGACAAACTGCTACACATTCCTGATATTTGCAATCTACGCATCCTGATACTACTACATGGGTCATCTGATTCCCTCAAAGGGGGCGATGAAGAAGTCCAATATGAAGGCTTGCCAACCTGTGCTACTCCTCTTCTTCCAGTACGGATGGGATGCAAGCACGTTCGGACAATTCCTCCAGTGCTTCGACAGCAACATCATGTGGTACTTGACCTGGGAAGGTCCTGAGTTTCAATCGAGCCTTGACAACTGCTGCTGCGCCTGGGTCTGCAAGAGCGATTTGAGCACTGACAAGACTCGCAAGGTCGAGTCGGAAGTGAATGGCATTGTACTCATCCATACGCTGCTGCAACTGAAGCACCAGTGTCTTCAGCAGATTCGGGCCCATGTTCCGCAAGGCCCTTTTGATAGCTCCCTTACTCCCTAACCTGACACTGATCATGTACACTGGCGAGCCATGCCATGACTTGGTGCGCTCCATTTCAACCGCTGATTCATCACCGATGAGCCAAGACAATGCTGTCGCAATCACGGTTTCATCCTCAAGACCGGAGGAGGTGGCGCGCATGGTCAGGTTGGCGAATGGCATCTGGCTCAACTCAAGGTTTCAACCGCGGGCTGATGAACTTCACTGAAAATACCAGATTACCAAAAGAAGATCAAAAATCCGAAACAAGCGATGACGAATATGACTGGTGCCACCACCAGGGATGTGAGAGCGCCATATGCGAACCATTTGTAACCCATCATGAATGCGGCAACGATGAGACCGATGAAACCAAGGCAACAGAACAATGGCAACATTTCAAAGAAGTCCATATCTCCACCGCCATAGTCCCAAGATTGTACAGTGAGATTCTCTACATCTTCATTGCCAGCAGGGAGTGTGAAATCCACAGGAACACCCCACTCGCCACTGTTCTTGGCCAATGTCTCCTCCACATACAGAAACACGGTGTAATTTCCGTTATCGTGGTCTCCACATCCGATATTTGCATAGGATATTTCTACATCCATATCAATCCGCACATCTCCCCAGATGTCGCAATATTGATTCCTGTTCCCGAGATCCTTGGAGAAATTCTTGTTTTCTCCATCTCCGATTCCCATTGATGTACTCCTTTCCGAGTTCCCATCCCACCACATGACACGAATATCAAATCCGTCGATAGGAGCATACGGGAGATTCAATTCAAGAGTTCCATCTGCGTGCCAACGGCCTGACTGATAGGCGACCGTCGTGGTGATATCCGACCAGCAATCAGCCCAAGCGTGCTCAAAATCCCAAGTACTGTTCTCCCAACGGAATTCAAATTCATAATCACCATCTTGGCAATTGGCATCACTATCATTGGGATTGAATGTGAAAGTACCATCTGAATTCTTGGTTATCGTGAATTCATTTTCCCAATCATCATACATGGCCTCTTCACTGACTACAACGACAATGCTCAGCAATATCGAAATCGCGATTGGAGCAAAGAGACCGAGGAAGAACTGTCCCTTCTTCATCGCCTCCTTCTCAGGTGGCATCAGACTGGGATCGATTTGAATCACGCCTGCTTCTGTTGTTATCGAGCCAGAGAAAGTACTCGGCTGGATGGCCTCATCTGTAGCACCTAAGTCAATGGCAATTGGTGCAGATACACCTTCATCTCCTCCAAGGTCAACTGAGGCAGGGGAGTCCTTCTCGTTGAGATTCCCAAGGTCGATCGAAACGGGAGTGTCGTCATCTTTCTCTTCTGGCATCATCTCACCCTATTCATTCACCACTGGCAACCGTATCCCTCGCTCTGCCGTAGGGAGTAAAGCCATTCCTGCGGATTCCAATTCTTCACGTATGGGTTGAAGCACTCTTTGCTCAAGTCCGTCCCGGTAGAACATGTTGTAAGTGTCGAGAGGGATGATGCGCAGGTCTGGTGCGACAACATGAACACAGGTCTTCTTGACACTTCGCAGGTCGAAAGAATGAGCATCGATGAAATCCATGATGATGATGCGGAACACATTCTCATAAGTGAATTCCTCGGGCACCTCGACCTCTGGCAGACAGCAGAGCAATTGTGCCAATGAATGCGATGCTGATTGCGGTCCATGGGCAGTTGACAACAGTTCCATCACCTTCTGCTTCAACTCCTCATCATGTTCGAACTGAATCGTTGAACGAGCTCCTGACAGCATCACATCATCCTCTATATATCGGGTGATTGGTAAGATTTCTCCATTCATCCTCAAGGCATAAGCCATGGCGATACTATCGGGGTGACATGGAACAGGAAGGATGTCATCGGCGATGAAGACATCCGATAGTTCTGCAATTCTTCGACGCACTTCGGTCAATGTCAGGCGATCCTTCGCTGGGTCGTAATCTTCGCAACGACCGGCATTCTGGATCGGTTGGAATGTGACTCCCCTGACACACGACCATTCGAGAGCATGGCTGATGACATCTCCCATCTCTGAATCATTGAGCCCCTTCTGTATTGTGCAGACCAAAGTGGTTGAAACTCCATTCGCTTCAAGGTTCTCCAATGCTTTCTGTCTGATGTTCCTGAGATCAGCACCACGAAGACGCATCTGGGCTTCAGCGCTGAGACTATCGAACTGGAGATAGACCTCAAGTCCAGGTGAATACTGAGCCAAACGCTCGACGAATTGTGGTTCGTTAGCGATTCGAATACCGTTGCTGTTAATCATCAGATGCTGTATAGGGCGTTGCTTACATGCATCAAGGATATCGAAGAACTCTGGATGAAGGGTTGGCTCACCACCACTCAATTGCACCACATCTGGTTTTCCTTCATTCTCAACTATTGCATCCAACATCTGAACGATATGCTCCAATGTTCGATAGGAATCTGGACGATGAGTACCACTGGATGCATAGCAGATCGGGCAATCCAGATTACAATGGTCGGTCAACTCGATCAATGTCAGGCATGAATGTTGTTCATGTGACGGACATAATCCACAATCATATGGACAACCGTATTTCATCGGAGTATTCCATTTCTCTGGCATCTCACTGGGTTTGACAAAGGTCTCACGACAACGCCGGTAGTACTCTGCATCGTCCGCAAGAAGCACCTTCTCGCGCTTGGAACAAGAATAGCACAACTTGTCCATGAATACCTTGTCATCTTGAATGATGACCTTCGCCTCCACCCTTCTGAGACAATCTGCACAGACCGATGTGGCAGTATCGTAGAACAAGTAGTCCCTGATACGTCCGCTCATCATTCTTCTGACGTGGCATCGGTGCCTTCAACCTTGACCCGTATGACTCCGTGGCGATGATACCAGAACAAACCGGCGATACAGGCGAATTGTATTGCAGAGAGCGTCAAGAGGGGGGCATCAACAGGTTTCAGCCAATCGATGAGTAAACGCCACCACAGATAGCCGACCATGTATGCTCTGAAAGCCCCTCCTTGAGGAAAATGTTGACGGCTGTTGATCCAGGCAATCAATGACCAGATGAATATGATCTCATACAATTGAGTGGGGTGTCTCGTGTATCCATCACCGAAATCAACCCCCCATGGCAGACTGGTGGAATATCCGAAGGTCGCATCATCAAGGCCACTGAAGAAACAACCCAATCTGCCGATGGACATTCCAACCGCTAGAGGAAGCACCCATTGGTCACCGGTTCGGGTATTGATCCCAAGAAACTTCTTCGCCATCTCAACACCGATCATGCCTCCCAATAATCCGCCTACCACCGTTTTGCCACCAATCAGCAGAGCAGGAGAGCCACCAAGTCCCTCGAGTGTGGTCTGTGGATGCTCCAACCACGCCAGTATCTTTGCTCCGAGTAGAGCGCCGAACAATGCCGCCAATGCAACCTGAACGCGCTTCTCGTCACTAAGAGGGTCGCCAATACGTCTTCTGACCAGAACCATCGTGAACAATGCTGCAATCCAACCAAGAAACTCGAAGAACATATGAGGATGAATCCCCATGATGAACATAGGGAACTCCATGTCCTCCCCTCATGTCAGGACTTCAAGCAAACGGTCCTGTTCTGCTGCTCTTCTCAATTCAAGAGCGATTCGACGTCCGCTGCTCATCGGTTTTCGCCATGTCGCATTTCCATAAGGATGGCCGACGCTGACGTGTACATTGGTGCCGCCGCCCAATCGAGGAGCGACATCATAGATTGAATAATTCATGTCCTTGTCGATACAGGTCTGTAGGCAGAATGGGCCGATGATGCCTGGATCATAATGTTCCTTTGAAGCCTCGATGAACTTCTCTCCTATTTCAAATGCAGATTCCAACAAAGACTCCCTGATGGTTGCTGTATTATGTCCAACCACGGTCATCTCAGGAATTTGTTG
>CALCOQ010000094.1 GCA_937897005.1 uncultured euryarchaeote | reverse complement strand
GTGATTTCAATGATAGCGTCATCATTGCATCCACGGCAGATGTCGAGATTGACGATGTCAGCGGATATGGTTGGACAGAACCGATGCGTTGGGCCAACGAAAGCATCTTCCAAGATACCCCCGGGAGTCTCTCAACATCGTCATACATACGAAATATCACTCTGGTCGATATTGAATATCTGAGGGTTCAGATAGACACCAACAATCCAGGTGATGATCTCGATCTATATCTGTATAGAGATAAGAATGGAAATGGACTGATCGATTGGTCGAGTGAGAAGATGGAGAGTTCCGGCAATGGAGACAGTAACGAGTTGTGCGAAGCCGATACACCAGCAGATGGTTTGTGGTGGATAGTGGTTCACGGATATGATGTGCCGTCCAATAATTCCACATTCTGGCTCAGTGTCAAGATGATAGGGGGCTACAATCTCGTGGTGGATGGCTATGTTGAACTCAATTCAACTGAGATATTGTCGAGATGGCCCACGGGAGCGACCGCATTGGGGGGGGTCGTCCCTGAGAGAGCATGGCAGGTCAACTACTCCGCCTCAAGACCGCAGGCTGCAGGAATATGGAATGGATACATCTCTTTGCAGATCGAGGGCGGTGGAGCGATTGAGATTGGCTATGAATACCGTCTGATGGAGATTCCAGCCAATGTGGTCTTCACCATGCCAATGAATGGCAGTTTCCATAATGGGTCTGAACCAATAAGTGCGAGAATATGGGACATTGGTGGTGGATTCAATCTTTCTGAAATCAATCTGGATACCTCTCGTTCATTGAATCTGTCAAATCATTCATTGAACGTTTCCGGCTTGGATGTCGAGGGCAACATGATGAATCTCAGCACCCAGTTCCTGAATCTGACGAATGATGTGGTCTTGAGTGAACTCTGGTTGAATTTCACCCTTCCTGAGGATGATCTCGACCATCATTTTATCTTGAATGTCACCGACTTCTCAGGTTTCTATTCCTCAAGTGAGTTATTCGTTACTCATGATTCTGTAGAACCTTGGTTCCAAGCCCAAGGTCTGGGGGACCCGACGACACTGTTCAATCAGACGTTCTGGAATCTAAGTATTCTTGGCGAGCCAGAACTTGACATCGAGGTAGCTGGAGTACAGGCTCAGGTCAGCTTGGCAGATTCTTCATTGTATTCGGAGTTGAACCTTTCATGGCCATCCACAGAATTGAATTGGTACAATTTGACTGTGAATCTGCCTGTTGAAGGAGCCAATCTGATATTCATCAATGCAAGCGACAAGGCTCAGAATCAGGCCCAATCGAGTTTTGTTGTCATCAGGGACACCATCTCTCCTATGTTGGAGATGCGGAGTGAGCTTGAACATACGATCATCAATACTTCCTCGCTTATGTTCGAGTACAAAGTTGAGCCTGGAGCCGAGATATGGATATCAGGAGAAATGGTCACCAATCCTGAAAACATGGGATGGAATCAATTTTCGATAAGTACCGATGAAGGCGAGTTCACAATCACAATGACGGCTAGAGATGATGCAGGAAACTGGGCAGATTCAGAAATGACCTTCACCGTCGATAGCATTTATCCAGCTTTGCAATGGTTGGAACCGGAAGTCAATGCTTCTCTCACCCATCGCGTGGTCCCTCTTGCATGGGGTCTTTCGGAGAATGCCAGTATGGAACTTCGTCTTGATGGAGATGATTGGTCCACTCTGCCGCGAGGCCTAGAAGGCAGGAACTCATGGGTATTCGAACTTTCAGAACTGGAAGAGCATACATTCTGTCTGAGAGCTACTGATGATGGCAGAAATGCAGTCATCAAGTGTCTGGATGTCACTCTTCCTACCGAGGTCTATACACCGACATTATTCGCACCATGGGATGGAACGTGGGTCAATACCTCAAATGTCACCGCTGAACTATATCTGGGCCCCGGGCAG
>CALCOQ010000093.1 GCA_937897005.1 uncultured euryarchaeote | reverse complement strand
GTGGTCGGTCTGATTACAGGCCCTGGACAAAAACTGTTGGAAAGGAATGCAGTAGGCGCATGGTGGGCCGCTCAGACTGCAGGCAGGGCTCCTGATTCTGTGAGCATCCATGTGGCTGTTCTCGGACTCGTCTCCACTTGGATGGCGGTGGTCATGATACCTGCTGGTGAACTTGCTGATATCTCCTCCATACACTTGCTGCAACTATTACTCTGTGGACTACTTCTTACCTTGATGATCAGCAGGGTGAACCTAGCTCTATGGGTGGTTCACAGATGGCTTCCCAGACCAAAACAAGGAGCACAGTTGTTACTGGTGTTCATGATATTTCCATGGCTTCTGGCGGTAGAGGGAATGGCACTGCTGGCTGTCGAAGGAGCCAATCAAGAAGTATGGACGATGCTCATCGGTTCATTCGGCCTACTAATCTCGGTCTATCTCATCCTTCATCTAGTCAGACGTGCCTGATGTACACACAGATTGAAACGGTGAATGTCAACCCAGCATCGGGGCTGAGATGTCAACACGTCTACTCAAAGGGGGACTGACTCTGTGGTTTCTCGGTCTGGTGGCGGCCACGGTCACTCTACTGCTGGGTTTCGCATGGGCTCCAAGTGTCGATAATGAAACCATGAACGCCCCCGCTGCACAACGCATCTTCTATTGGCACGTTCCTTCAGCATGGGCCTCCATGCTGGCCTTCACCGCGCTCTTCATTGGAAGCCTTGCTTGGTTCTGGAAGCGTTCGGAATGGGGCTGGAGACTACATGTTTCAGCCGCAGAGGCCGGAGTGTTGTTCGGATTGATGGCAGTCACCAGTGGCCCCATATGGGGACAGGCTGAATGGGGTGTTGCATGGGATTGGACAGATGTCAGGATCAATACCTTCGGTCTACTGACCGCTCTCTCAGCCTATCTGGTGGTCGCTCGCAGATCACAACCCGATGGAGATGATGCGCGCGACACCTTCAGCGCAGTTGGCCTCTTCGGATTCGCTCTTGTTCCCCTTACCTATATGGCGACTCGATGGTGGGAAAGAAGACATCCCGGACCAGTGGTTGGGCCAGGCGGAGGTGGGCTCGAACCCCAGATGGCGACAACGATGTGGCTAGGGGTGTTTTCATTCATGCTGTTGTTGGCTGGTCTGATGTTGATAGAATGGTTCATGGTCACTACTGAACAACGAATAACACGAATTCAGAACAAGATGGATGGTGGAGAATGATGGGAGACATGGTGAATCTGGCTGTAGCATACACGCTGATGATCGGTCTCATCGCAGCATGGAGTTGGATGCTGGGAAAACGCTTGCTGGATATTCAAAGCAGACTTTCAATGATAGAGGAAGTTTCTGACCAGAATGAAGATGAATGATACTTCAAACATCACTGGAATGATATTCAATCAGGCTTGATACTTGCAAGATATTCCTTGAGACCGATTATTGGTCCGATAGCGGTCGGGTCCTTTCCATGCAGCAAAGCCAAAGCACAACTCAACCAGTCCATTGTGACACAGGAATACAGCATCGCCTCAAGCAAGGTTCGGCCCTCACAATTCAATTTCCAGGCCCATTCGGTTGTGAGATGCTCTGAGAACCAGTCAAATCTCTGAGCGATGCGATGATGCATCCCTCCCCATGTAAGCAGTAACAATGCTTGTTCTGAAGAACGTGGATCCGCATCTGGACCGACTCCTCCCCAAGCGATTATCTCGTTATGATTCATTTCAGGAATAATTGCAGCTCGAGCGAATCTTGCAGAATTCTCATTCAATTGTGAAGTGAATCTATTCACCATCGCCGACATCTCGGTTGGACCGATGAGAGCGATAGGGCGCTCAACCATCGCAGCGGCCAGATGGGCGACATCATTGTCAGGTCCAGAAACGAAATCACTGTCTTCCAGATGAGACTGTAATCGTTTCAACATATCCTCCAGATCATTGGACTTGGGTTTACGGAACAGACCAAGACTCCAAGCCAAGGACAACTGGGTTCCAAACAGGTGCCCAAAGGCTGAGCGCGGAGGTTGGCCCGATGGAACTAGAACGAGATGGGCACTTTCATGTAACTCGCTCAGACCTGCCAATTCACCTCCTGAACAAATACAGATGACGGTCCCACCATCACTTATGGCCTTCCTGACCGCATCGAGCGTCTCTTCGGTATTCCCACTGTAAGAAGTTGCGATTATCAGGTGTTCAGGCTCCCACCAAGAAGGTAGACCATGGTCTCGATGCACGTTCACCGGCAACACGCCATCATGTGCGGCAAGAGAAGCAAGGGCCGCGCCTCCAGCAGCAGAACCACCCATGCCTAAACAGAGGATTCCTTTCCAAAGCCTTGACTTCAGACCGGGAACCCAGGCCGGACCTGCACTGCCCAATCGCTCGAATGAGCCTCTCAGATCTGAGATGAAGGAACGGAGATGCCCCAACATTCCCTCAGAATCCAACTTCTGAGCGAGGTCGGCGATGGTAGACTCAATCATCTTATTCCTCCTCCCCTCTGTCGACCGAAAGACGCGGCAAAGCGACCCATTCTCCTTCCACCTCTGCAACACGAACACTGCTATCTCCTTGATGGTCATATGGGAGACGTACCGTGCTGGTCCTCCAGTTTCGAGGGTCTAGGAACTCTCCTGCTGAACTATCGATGTTCAACAATTCAACCACCTCATGGTCTCGTTGTCTGGAAAGTACCTGCGCCTTCGTAAGGTCCCTCCATGAGACCCCAGTACGCTGGGAGACCTTGATCTTGGACAATACTGCTCCGTCATTGGACCATGAGGAAATGCGCCACAGAACATCCCTCCACCTCACTACATCTCCAACATCATAGGCCGGCCTCCTGTATAGCAAGGTCAGTCTGGTCAGGTCTGCACCGTCCTTGCGGCCGACCACGGAATTCGTCTCTTTCACCTGACCTCCCCATCTATGGATGAGTCGTCTGCCCCAGGTTCTGGCCAGTGATTTTGAACCCATGACCACATCATAGCCTCCCTGTACTTGTCCTTCATTGGTTATGAAGAACATGGGGTCCGGTTGCATTTCGGCTATCAATGAAGCCAGACTGCTCCTCATCTCAACCAAATCAAACTCATCCAGCTTCCTGCCCGCAGACCTCAACTGCACGGTTGCCTCGAAATAATTGCCCGCTCTTCTGGCGCAGGTCAAACATACACCATTTGACATTCTTGCCATTATCTGATGTTGCTCGTGCATCTGCATCCCATGGATATCCGCAATCAATTCAAGATGAAGTCTGGTGTTACGGTCATCAACTCGTTGTGATGACAATGAGATATTCAGATTCCTGACATCCTCGTGGACCTTCAGAACCCTTTGGCTCAACTCCTCCCAAAGGTCCTCATCAGCAATCTCAATCCATCTGCCCTGTACCTCAACCAATCCACAACGAGCACATCTCAAGTGTTGAACAGTACTGGGAATCTCAGCAAGAGTGATTCTCTGACGAAGACAAGACTCACACATCCGCTCGTGAAGCAATGGCGGTGGCGAACCACAGATGATGCAGAAGTCTCCCCCCAGTTCCACGTCCTTCACCGTTCGCGCGGTCTTGCCGCTGGCTTTCAATATGCGGGTCAGGATTCTCAGTATTTCCTACCGATGAGGAATTGGGGATCAGGATACAGGAGTAAGGCTTCATCCCTGTCACTTCTTTTCACTACTCCAGGCAGATTTCCATCCTCTGGCTCCACCCATGAAAGTTGGAGATGAAGATGTGGAGGCCAACCTCCATTGACGGATTCATCGCCGAACCAACCAATCAACTCCCCACTCGAAACTTTCCTTCCCACCTTGAACAACTCAGTCGACTGTGTCGAAAGGTGACCATACAGGATGAAGAGTGTTCGACCTGAAACTTGGTGGATGGTGACCACGGTATTGCCATAATCGCCATCTTCATGATGATATCCCGACCAGAACACCTCGCCATCAAGGCATGAATGTACAGGGGTATTGACCGGCCCTCCAAAATCGAGTCCCATATGCAGGTCCCTCTCTCCATTGAATATTGCTGATGTGTAGATATGCGGCCTTACCTCATCGTATTTCCCTATCGAATAGGGCAGGGGGCACTTCCAGCCATTGAGTTGAGGTTTTGAGAAATCATACAGATGGACCTCATCAGGGAGGCTGACTGGCTGACTTGCTGCCAATCCAGCGAGAAGTACTGCGTCACTCTGTTCTTCCATGATTTCCTGAAAGAGACCCTCTCCTTGATGGTTCTCTAACATCGTTGAAGGACTTCAACCGACTCGTCGCTTCGGTGAGCCATTGATCGGTGGAGCATTGGAGGTGCTGGCCAACACTGTTCTGGCGATTGTATTGATTTTCGGATTATCGGCCATTCCAGGGCTGGCGCTGACTCGAATCATCGACAAGGACAGCGATTTACGGCGTTGTCTCTTGCTTAACCCAGCCCTTGGAATTTTCACATTATTGACTCTGGCTGGGCTCTCAGTTCTACTTTCAGGGAAATTCTCACCTATCTTCCTGCTGATCTTGGTGATCATCACCAACATCTTCGCATTCAGGTATATTCTCAACGCGGAAATCACCTTCAACAGCAATTCAAACGATGAAAACGAAATCTTGCTCAAAATTGCAATCGCTCTGGTCCTGTTCTGTTCACTCTTGCCTCTGTTCCTGTTCAGAGTTCCCAACGGGGTTGACTGGATCGGTTTCGCTACTCTGACCAAACTGTACGCGAACACTGGAGTTGCAGAGTTGTCTCAACCACATTCAGTATCGTGGACATATCCGCCTGCTTTTCCAGCACTTGCTGCATGGCTTCAAACAATACTCGATATTCCTGCCAGTGATGCAGTTCATCTGCTGGGAAGACTGACATTGTTGGCGGTCATCCTTGGGATTGGAGGCATCGCTGAGAAATGGAATGCTGGCGCCATGACATTGGTTGCCACAGCACTCGGATTCGGACTCTTCGTCAAGGCTCATGACTCGGGATATCCTACTCTCGCTGCACAGACAGGAGTCATCATTGGCATCGCGATGACGGTCCAGAACAATTCTCAGAACTCACGGACCCATCACACTCTCCTCGCATTGGTCGTGCTGCTGACAGGAATCATTCATCCAACAGGCTCCATCTATCTGGTTCTACTCATATCCGCAGGGATGTTGTTCAGATTCAGGTTGGTGAAGGAGCGAGATGATGATGCATTGATAGCGGCTTTGGCCACGCTGACGACAGCCATGGTTGTGACCTTGTACTTCTTCTCCTCAAGGATGGAAGGAATGCCGATACACGCCGAATATGGCTGGCAGGGAGGTTATGCAATGCTTCTCTACAACAGCCCAATACTCCTGGGACTCGGAATCTGGTCATCGTGGAGATACAAGGACTCGCTGGAAGGTGGAATCATTGGCCTCTGGCTACTACTGTTATGGCTGCTGACTTTCCTTCATCTACTGTCTGGATTCGAGTTTCTGACGATGTTGACATTGTTCTCCTATGTACTCTACAGCATGGCTTTGCACGCTTTCCACATTCCACTGGCACTATTGGCAGGAATCATTCTGAGCAAGAATACTCGACTGAACTTGAATGAGTCGGATGGCAAACCTTCCATTCCAGAATGGCTGCCTAGAACAGCCATCGCGCTTTGTTTATGCTTCTTGATCATCGGACAATCTGCAATCATCGCCTTGTCCAATCATCAGGAGGTTCTGCTGCACAGTGATGGAGATGATAGTATTCTGTCCCATCTCGAAGCACTTCCAAGCGGCTCTCTGGTCTATACCGAACAAGCGCATTGGGGATTCGTCATCGAGGCTCCCGAACACATCCATTTCACCTCTCATCCAATTCTTGGAATCATGGACGATGAAAGCGACTTACAGGATAGAGCAACGAGCGCAATACGAGCAGACGATGGTGTTGCACTCAAGGAAATGGGCGTGAAATATGCCTTGACCAGTCCGATGAGCCTGTTGGGGGCCACTTTGGTTGAATCACGATGGTGGCGGCCGATGGCTGTAGAAGACGGAGCCCGACTTTGGAGCATGGGCAGTCATGCCACCTCCGGACAGAAAGGAATGATGTCAACCCCAAATGAGAATGATTGTGAAGAAGGATGTGAATGGAGACCCGACCCCTGGAGAGAACATCGCTGGTGGAATCACCCGGGCATCAACGATCACCGGGCATTCATGACAGAGGGAACAATCTCCTGGACCGCAGAACTTCCGGATAATATTCCAATACACGGAGGAACTCTTGAATTATTCTTCGATGCACCAGAAGGTCTGCATGTCAAATTCAGTCTTGAAGGAGGGATGGAGGTGAATAAAACCACGACCAAGGGGGGATGGCAGACCCTGATTCTTGAAACATCACCATTCGGTGAGCAAGTGAATCTCAGTATCGAAGTGAGTGGAGGAGGAGGGTTGTGGTTGAATCCTACCGGCCTCAGCGGAAGAGGCGACCGTCTTTTCGATGAATGTGGAGTCAGGATACATTGGGTTGAAGTCAGAGAATTCGGAATGATGGAGGCGCCAACGTGATGTACACAATGCTCCCTGAATGTAGCCGGTGAAGGTACTAGTATTGCTCCCGACCCTCGACGAGGAAGAGGCTCTACCACAGGTTCTGGCATCAATTCCGAATGGTGAATTGACAGCAAAAGGAATCACCTTCGATGTTCTTGTGGTTGACGGAGGAAGCGAAGATGATA
Organism: uncultured euryarchaeote; assembly: GCA_937897005.1. GTDB lineage: Archaea > Thermoplasmatota > Poseidoniia > Poseidoniales > Poseidoniaceae > UBA226. The sequence goes on along the minus strand of CALCOQ010000093.1, from coordinate 592 downwards.
CCCTCGAAATCGCAAAGCAAGCGGGTTGTCGAATACTTTGTCAGGAGAGTAAAGGGAAGGGACTTGGACTACGATTAGGATTCGATGCCTTTCTTTCCGGAGACTACGATAGACTGGTGATGTTGGACGCAGACGCCACCTATGACCCAGCCGAGATCCCAAGATTGTTGAGGGCCCTTGACAAAGGTGCTGACATCGTCATTGGTTCAAGATTACGAGGAAAGATGGAACCAGATGCAATGAGCCACCTGAATTATCTTGGCAACAATATTCTGACCTGGATAGCAGTCTGCTTGTACGGGGCAGAGGTATCAGATATCTGCTCAGGGTTCTGGGGTTTCACCAGAAATGCAATCGCAACGCTTGACCTCAATTCAATCTCCTTCGAGATCGAAGCCGAGATGTACGCCAGCGCAGCCATCTCTGGATTGAAGGTCACTCACGTTCCTGTCAGTTATCGTAATCGCGTTGGAGAACCAAAACTTGGTTCCTTGCACGATGGCACACGGATTCTACGCAAGTTACTGACGCGACGCTTTCTGCAGAGAGTCGTCAAGTGAAACATCCTCTGGATGCTGATTTCACTCTTCTT
>CALCOQ010000092.1 GCA_937897005.1 uncultured euryarchaeote | reverse complement strand
TTCATCGAATTGTTGAAGGAAGAATATTCAGAATATACAGCAGAATTCGCCTCTGAAGAGTGCCGCATCCCTGTCGAGCAGGTCATCGAAGCGGGGAACATCGTTGCCAATGCCGGCAGTAAATTGTGTACCCATGTCTGGAGAGCGGCATCGATAGGTAACCTTGGAGGCTGGCAGGTCAGCCGATCACTGCATTTCCTCAATGTCCTGACGGGTTCGGTTGGGACCAAAGGTGGAACCTCTCCGAACTCCTGGTCCAAATTCAAACCTGAACTCTTCAATGTACCACCTGACCCTGATGGATGGAATGAACTACACTTCCCAAGAGAATACACCTTGTCACATTTCGAGATGAGTCATATCCTACCTCATCTGATCAAGGATGGTCGCGGCAGTTTAGACGTCTATTTCACAAGAGTATTCAATCCGGTATGGACATACCCTGATGGTTTCTCATGGATAGAGATGTTGCAGAACCAAGAGGCTATCGGCTGCCATATCGCTATGACCCCGACTTGGAATGAGACTGCCTTCTTCGCTGATTATGTGCTTCCAATGGGGCATGCAAGCGAAAGACACGACATTAATTCCTACGCCACTTCATCAGGGAAATGGGTCGCCTTCAGGCAACCGGTTCTCAGAGAATTTGCCCGAAGACAAGGCAAGGAGGTGGAGTTCACTCACGAAGTCAATCCCGGTCAGGTCTGGGAAGAGGATGAATTCTGGAACGAATTGAGCCTGCGAATAGATCCAGATGGCGAGATGGGGATCAAGCAACACTTCATGTCCCCTTATCGTGAAGGAGAGACCATAAAAATCGATGAATATTACCAATACATCTTCGAAAGAATACCGGGGCTTCCAGAAGCAGCACAGGCTGAAGATACCGACCCACTTGGGTACATGCGCAAACATGGAGCATTCCTCATCGAAGAGGCGACCTACAACAAGCATGAGAAGGAAGGTTGGCCAACACCATCTGGAAAACAGGAGTTCTACTCACCGACAATGATAGAGTTCGGGTATCCTGAACATTCAATTCCACATTATAGAATCAAGTCGCATGTTCATCCTTCAAAACTTGAAGGAGATGATGAATACTGTCTGCTGCCCAACTTCAGACTACCAATGCATATCCATTCCCGCTCTGCCAATGCAAAATGGTTGGTCGAGATCGCTCATCGAAACCCTATCTGGTTACACCCGAAGGATGCTGAGAAACTTGGAGTTGAAGAAGGAGGACTCCTCAAGATAGAGACCGAGATCGGTTGGTTCGTCGACAAGGTCTGGGTCACTGAAGCCATCAAGCCAGGGGTGGTAGGATGTTCACACCATATGGGTCGATGGCGAAGAAAACAGGACGCCGGTAATCGAATGATGACCAACACCGTATCTATCGAGGATAGAGGAGACGGGAAATGGCGCATGCGAACCATCTCTGGTATCGAGCCTTTCAAATCGAGTGATGCAGACACGAATCGACTGTTCTGGAGAGATGGTGGAGTTCATCAGAACATCACTCACGCAGTGCAGCCAGACCCTATCAGTGGAAGCCATTGCTGGCTTCAGAAAGTCAAACTCTCGACTCCTTCAGAAGGTGAGGAATATGGAGATGTGGAAGTGGATACAGCGCGTTCATTCGCCTACTAC
>CALCOQ010000091.1 GCA_937897005.1 uncultured euryarchaeote | reverse complement strand
GGCCCATTACCAGAATATTCTGTTGGGCTGCTCCAAACAGATAGAATGGATTTGAATCATTGACCACCTGGATGACCAAAACATGGTTTCCACGCACAGTCCCATTGGTCGCAGTATCTGTAGGCACAGGTAGACTGAAGGTCCCATTGGCATTGGTCCAGTCATCATTGATGAGGACCTCAGCTGGATTATCAGCCCAGAACACATCCAACTGCACTGCTGAAGACAGAGGTCTGCTCGAATTATCAGCATCAAGAACTGTACCATTCAGCCAAAATCGCTCACCTGCAATTACGGGGCTTGGGAAGACCACACTTATCGAGGTTCCAACCTGCACCGTCAATTCTGTCTGAGAACTGTTTCCTAGCCAACGGCCAGCATCAGTGGAGCCAAGCGTTGCGGTCAGATTATCGGCCATGATGGCAGCGATATCATATTTCTCAGGAGTGATTGAATCAGGAACCCATTGGAACACCACGGCTCCAGTTGAATTTGCCTTGGCAGTTCCCATGCTGATATTGGAACCGCCATAATCAAAGATGAACGATACCGATGCTCCAACCAGTCCAGTTCCATTTGCCACGTCCTGCACGAATACAGTGAGTTCAACCGATTGATTGACCTCTGTGCTGTAGGATGAATTCTCGAAAGTGAGCACCGCCTCCGAACGTATTCCCCAATCTATCGGTGCAGGTGGATTCATAGGATCGAATATGTAAAGGTAGTAGGCATCATTGTTTGGAGTTCCAGCAACACCCTCGAAATGGATCTCGAAAAACAATTCGTAGACCGCTGACGGCAGATGAGTAGGTGCCGTCAAGGTCACATTGATCGCTCCAGTGGTGATGTTGACTGGAGCCGAGCCAACCTCAACCGGTCCCAGTTCAGGATCGTTCAACAAAGCGACCACGGTGGAATTGTTCCCGGTGATGATCTGACTGAGGCCAGAATCGTAGAGATTGGCGGTCAGCCAATTGGTCCCACCGATGTGTGTCCAATCGTCGACCAAGGTTGGAGGATCTGGATCAAAGCCGGCCTCGCCTTGTAATCTTGCAATCGTTGAGAATGTGCCCGGCTCAAAATAATCCGAGCCATCGAAAGAGGTGGTCCAGGAATAATCGCCGCCTGGAAGATTAGCAGGCGAAGTGAAACCGACCGTGAATTGAGCCGTCGAAGGATCGGTGGTGGTGTTCATCAAAACACCATTGAAACTGTTATTGTAGATTCCAGATACATTGACAGGAGCCAGCCCCCTATGGTCCAGCACATTCATCGTGTACGAACCTCCAGTTCCACGGATATGTGTGGGGGTGTCGAAGGTGATGTTCATTCTACCAATCATCCAGAAAGCCTCGCCAGAGAGATTGGCATCATCAGTTGAATTAAGATTGCTGGGATAGAAACGTAACCTCAGATCAATGGCTCCCGCTGCCACATTCTGCACCATGGCTGTGGTCAGATTGAAGGAGGCCTGGAAAGACCCAGAGACAGATAGATTCGCAATCACCTCGAACAATGCTCCAGTTCCATTCTCACGTATTGCTACCTCAAGGTCCCCAGAGAGAGAGGTAGCAGGTGTGGACACCGTTTGTGCGGTTCCGTTTATCCATACATCTGAATCAACTACCAATCGTGAAGTGTTGGTCTTCGGACCTTCTATGGTCGCAGTGATGTTCGGTGCTGCCTCGACAACAAAGGTCAATCCCAGAGAACCAGCTCTAAGATGCATCGGAGAACCACTGAACGATTGACTGGAATCTGTCCAGCCTCCAAATTCAACGGTAGCAGAAATGTTGGCGAATGGCTCATTCGCACTCAATGAAATGGTGAATTGCCAAGCTCCACCTTGGCCTACCACCGCAGTTTCATTGATATCCCCATCAACAGTGGTGGTATAATTCAGCCACAGAGTATGGTTGGCAAGTTCCTCAACAGCCAACTGTGGAATGTTCTGATATGACATGATTCCAGAAATCGTCGTGGTCGAACCAGCACCGAGATTAGGAGTATTGGCAGGTGCGGGATCGAGATGTAACAATTCTACATCATCGGTGACGTTGATGAACCAACTCTGCTCAATCAATTGAGACTGGATAATACCTATTGTTCGTGGAACGAACACCACCTTCTGGAAACCAGAATGGATGGCAACGACCGGCATTCCAGTAATACTGAAATTCCCATTGATGTCGGTGGTGGCAGTTCCCAGTTCACGCTCTGGAGAAGAGGCTGGACCTGGCACCAATGAGGTTTCATCGGCTGGCACCAAGTAGGCAGTAACCAGTACTCCAGGAGCAGCAGTTTGATTTTCAGAGAATCTCAAGGTCCCATTGACCGCGATAAGTGTAGAACCATCTCTATCGTAAGCAGTCGGAGACCATGTCTCATTCACGATCTCAAGGTCTTCAGGAGCAGGGCAAGGGCTGAATGGTATCCATCCTAGGTCAAGATTGGAATTGCTTGGATTGGTCTGCAGTCTGACCTCACCCCAGAATGCATGATGATTACTCATCACCGTATATCCACTTCCATTCCAGATTCCACCTTTGAATCCTGAAACCTTGCGGGCAGGAATACCTGCCAGTCTCAGCATCGTCACAAAGGTGGTGGTGAATTCAGAGCAACTACCTTGTTGGGCATTGAACAACAAATGAGTCGCAAGATCCGGAGCGCCAGCTGGATTCGAACCATTGCTGTTGAGTACGAAAATGGTGCTATCATTTCCATTGACAAGGAAATCCTGTATGGCAACGACCTTGTCCCATGCACTGCCGCTGACCGCCCCTGCGTCACTGATCACACCATTCGTCACATTGAATGCGTATGATACCGGAGATGAAAGATTCCTCAATTCCGAATCAACAGCGGTCTCGTATGTCATACCTGACATGGCGATGGTGGTATCCTGCACAGAAGTGGAGTAGAATACTTCTGGCTGTACCACATTGATTTCAGCGAGAGCACCACTTCCGGTGACAACATCATACTTGTGAGTCAGGTGGGTTCGAGTTAATTCAACGGCTTGGTCGACTGAGGAAGTGATGTTCTGAGCATTGCTTGGCATTGGTATCGGTCCAGAACTGATGGGTGTCTCAAAAGATATCCTCCAAGAAACGGTTCCGTTCTGGAAGGTCGAATCCGGCAAATGACTGCCATTGTTGTAGACAAGACTGATCTCCTCGGTCGGATGGACAAGCGCATCAACACCATATGCAGCCCCCGTGTAATTATCGTAGGTGTACTGTCTCCACCAATGCTCCTGTCCTGCATCCACAATCCCAGATGTGTTCTCAGCATAGAAAACAACCTGATTGGCAATCACGTCGTCGGTCGGATCAAAAGGATCGAATCCTGAACCAGCACAATTCGTGAACCAAAATAGTCGTGGGCATTCCAGGCCATCTGACATCCCACCACCGTCAGTATCCGGATCCATCCAATTGGTGCCTGTCATATTCTCTATCTCATCAGGGATTCCATCACCATCATAGTCGGAATCATGTTCATCATCTTGAGGATTCCCCACCTCAGGATTGGTTGAATCGTAATATTCGTCTCCGTCGTTGATTCCACCTCCATCAGTATCCCAGATACCAGGATCGGTGACATATTGATCGGAAGTGCCGTTATTGATACCCATCGCATCCAATGTACAACCGATGCTGGTCTCGAAATAGTCATTCAACGCATCCCCGTCAGTATCCAGAGTGTTGAAACATGGGTCCCGGGGGTCGGTCAAGGTGCCATTGGCCACCTCATCGAAATCTGACTGCCCATCGCTATCGGTATCTGTCAGTCCTGGGTCGGAAGTGAATCCATAGGCTCCGGTCAATTCCTCCCAATTAGCAAGACCATCTCCATCTGTATCCTCATAATCATCATCACAATAGGCCCTGGTGGTTAGAATAGTACCATCCAGAACAGCCGAAGTATGGCAGAATGAAGCATTCCAGTTCTCAACGCCCAGCGTACCCACTGGTGGAGCAACTGCAACTCCCGTCAAAACAGATCCTTGCAGACTTGAATAGGCAAAACCAGTAAAGGTTCCTGAGACATTGTAGAAACCAACACCGCCATTTGGATTGAATCCTGAGGAATCAATAACAGTCAACCTCTGGCTGCTGTATGCTGAATGCGTGGTTTGGAAGGCGACAAATGAATCGCATGGGTCTGTACTGTGATTAGCCTGCAGTTCAAGATAATCATTCACTCCACCAAAGTCAGAATCGGCAATATCCCAGAACGTGCAGGTCATGTTCTCCTCCCAGTTCTCTAGGCCATCACCATCTGCATCTCCGGCATCTTCTCGGCGAGTAGGGTCTGTTTCGTTGGCTTGCACTGAACCATCACGATTGAGATCCTCTTCACCATCCTCAAACTGGTCCCCATCGGTGTTCTTACTCCTCGGATTACTTGCCTGAGGTGGGACTCCGTATTGTCCATTTATCTCAATTCCATCAGTAATATTGTCTCCATCAGTGTCCTGTGCAGTTGGATCGGTCAAGTTCCCAAATACCTCATCCCCATCATTGATTCCATCGCGGTCAGTATCCGCCCTCCATGGGTCTGTCTCAGTGATACCATCGACCTCGGCAGCTGTGAAGGCACAAGTGGGATCGTGTGATGGACCAACTGGTGGATCGCTTGCCGGGTTGCAGAGTGAATGTGTAGCTGTCGCACCAGGACCGGGGCCGGGCTGGAAACAATCGCTTCCACCGCACTGGCTGTCCCAACCGGGATTGATATACTCGTATTTATTGGGCAAACCATCCCCATCTGGGTCTCCACCACTTCCATTGTCACCACTGGCAGAAGTTGGGTCAAGGCCATTAAAAAACTCCCAACCGTCGTCCATTCCATCGCCATCAGTATCCCAACCATCTGGATCTTCATCGATGAGCCCATCACCATCATCGTCGTCACTACTGCAGTTGGCATCTCCATCACCATCAGGATCCAAGCCATCTAGAACTCCGTCGCCGTCATCATCAAGACCATTGTTGCATATATTCCCTGGCGGGTCTTCATCGCATAGTACGATGGTTCCAGAACCATCGGAACCAGAATCACCACACCCAGGGGTGTTCAAGGTCTGAACGTGCTCCTCAGACCAACCCCTGACTGGAACAGTACCATTCCACCAGACTCCATTATCAAGGATTGAAGGAGTTGATGAGGAATCCCACGAAGATGGCATGTTGACCATGTACTCGACCAGATTGGTCAGGCCATCACCATCAGGGTCCCCGGTAGAGCCATTGTGTCCAGAGGTCGATGCATCGAGTGGATTAAGGCCATATTTCCACTCCCAACCATCGGGTAATCCATCACCATCGGTATCTGGGTCAGCAGGTTGGGTATTGAGCAGATATTCCTGCGCATATGACAATCCATCCTGATCTGCATCGTTGAGGGCCATGGCCTGAAATGAATTGAATTCTATCGCCGCAAATGATGACAACACCATGAGGATGACAAGTCCCAAGGCTCTACCAGCCTGAGGTATCTCGCTTTGAACTCTGATTGCGGGCTGTGGGACTTCATTGTGACGTGACAACGTGAACACCGGATTCAGGGGTCAATCGAAGGCACATAAGGCGAATGGAGCATCGTTCATACGTCCACAGGGCCCTTAGGGCCCTTGTGGAATCATATTGGAGTGTTAATCGAGCATCTCAATGTCGTCATCCCAGTCCTCTTCCTCGAGGGGGGCAACAGCAGAATCTTGCTCAAGGTTGTCCATTTCTTCATCTGAGAGATCATCTTCAATGTATTCCTCGACATATTGAGCTGAACGCTTTCCTCGCAAGAAAGCAGCGAATATCAGCAATAAGAACAGCCCTCCACCGGCAGCAACCGTCGACTGTCGCGGAGACGATAATTCCTGCATCAGACACTCTAGGCCTCCGCTGCAATCAATCTTGATCTGAATCTTCTTGGTCTTGATGTAATCAGGGCCATAAGGAGTCACTTTGTGTAGTGGTTGTGCGGTTATGGTTATCTGTGCTACATCTCCATCCTTGACACCATCTTCAGGCGCGACCACAACCACGGTGAATGTCTTGTCATCAAAAGCTTTGACACCCATGTAAGGAATGGATTCGATGTCAACATCCCAACCAGAGGGGGCATCGATATCCAACAGCAGATCAAGGTCAACATTATTGCCATTCACCACCTTGAATTCCATCTGTCTTCTGTCTCCTGCCTGCATCGGCAGATCTGGTGATAACTGTATGATCTGAAGGTCATTCGGCATGTCCTCTTCCACCTCGAATTCAATCGGTAGATCGAAGTAGCGCGGGTCCTCAGTTTCACTGACCTCGGAGATTCTCAGATAGATGGTGTGATTTCCGGCTTTGAGCTTATTTCCTGGAGTCACAGAGATACGAATGGTCTCGACATCTCCTGGTCCCAATGAGACCGTGTTGACAACCGTTGAACCAGAGGTATCGGTCACCGCGAAGTCCCAGGTCCCAAAGACCGGATTATTATCGGTATTGGATTTCAACTCGGCTGGATTGAGAATCTGCCAAGTGGTGTACTCAGAACCTTCTTCCATGGAATTTGTTATGTCTGCTGTAAGCACCAATGGTTGTGAACGAGTGGACGAGAATGGGCCGATATGCCCCAATGGAAGGCCGAATTCATCAGAGGTCACCTGAGCAAAGATTCCGAAGGTACGGTGGGCGGTGAAAGAGATGTTTGAACGTAAGCTGGAATTGCCTTCGCTCATCACGGTGGTCTCGAATTTGGCGATGTCGTCCTGACCTCTGTCCAATGGAGGCGTCAACTGCAGAGTCAAAGTCTGGATGTTATGGCTCTCAACCTGGTTTGTGAGGAAATATGCTCCATCCTCAGTCAATGAAGTGCTGGTCTCCTGATCATAGAGTCTGACGGTCCATGTATGTGGCCCATCAACCCTTATCCTGAAGGTATCGAAATCAAAACCGGTATTGAATATCTCAAGATAGAACTCGCCGGCCCCGTCAGCATCGATGAAGTGAGAAACGTCGGTGTCGTAGACATCCGGCCTCTCTGAATCAGCAATCTCCAACATCCTCTCCTCATCTGTGAATGCACTGACCTTGGGTTTTGCAAACACTCCAACTTCCTCGATATCCACCGAGGTGGTCACAACCTGGACCTCTTCACTGGT
>CALCOQ010000090.1 GCA_937897005.1 uncultured euryarchaeote | reverse complement strand
CCTGCCTCGCTCGTTGAGTAGATTACCGATGGTCTCCTCAGAGACCTCGCCCCAGGTGATGTAATCCTTGGCCTTCTGCAACATCCCATCATATTGTGCGCTCTGCGGAATGAGTACCGCGTGATTGACACGGGTAAGGTTGAGCAGATGCATGGTCTCCTTGATGGAGCGTTCAACACCCACATCAGAACGTACTCTGATCACTAGCCAAGTCATTCTAGAATCCTCCCTCGTACCATGTATAATCTGTTTTTCTGGTCATCGCTGACACGTGTCTTGTTCATCTCGATAAGAGCATTGTAGGTTGCTAGAGCATAATTAATCGTGGTTCTGGTCTGACCCTTCGACCTGCTCAGGATATCGCTGATACCGGCCAACTCGAGAATCTTCTTCCCAGTCTGTCCAACCACCAATCCCTTGCCGGCTGCTGCTGGCATCAGAGTGAGTCTGGTTGAGCCTGCACGCCCGGTCACCTTGAATGGAATGCTGGTACCTGGTCCAACGCTGGATTCCCACGAACCATTGCCACGCTGTACCGAGATGATGTTCAACTTGGCAGCATCGATGGCCTTACGGATGGTTCCAGCGACCTCCTTGCCCTTGGCGATGGCCAGACCGACATATCCATCTCGGTTTCCGACACAAGCCATGACATTGAATCTGACACGACGGCCACTGTCTGTCATTCTCTGGATCATGTTGACAGTGATGACCTCCTCCTCAAGATTAGGCAACAGTGCATCGATGATCTGAACCTCACGAATCGGCATTCCACTGCGCAAGGCTTGCTCCATGGTCACTATCTCTCCGGACAGAACAGTGCGCCCCAAACGGGTGATAGGCTGCCACTTTCGAAGAGCCTCAGCAGGATCTTCTCCTACACCTCGGCGTCTGCGTGGCGGCGCATCTTCTGAGACCTCGGGTGGGTTGAAAGCGAGGAATAATCCAGGAGCCTGTTCTCCCGAACGGGCAACTGGCGCCTCAACAGGTACGATTGGCATTGGCTCAGGTTCTGGAGCAACAACTGCTTCTACCGCTTCGACTGCGACGACTGCTTCTTCAACAGGTGCTGCTTCTTCAACAGGTGCTGCTTCTTCAACAGGTGCTGCTTCTTCAACAGGTACTGCTTCTTCAACAGGTACTGCCTCTTCGGTCACTGGCACTTCAACATCTTCACTGGATGGATCTTTCTGTTCATCACTCACTTGAATGCCCCCTCTATCTTCTTGCGCGTCTTCTCGACACTGCTCGCAACATCATCAGAGATGTGAGCACCACTGATGCGCTCCTCTTGTGGAATTGCTGATTCACCATGCGGAATATCCATCCCAGCATCGACCATCCCCTTGAGAGCTGAGAAAATACGAGAACCGGAAGTCGATGCCGCAAGACCAATGTCCAGTACAGCTTCATCGTGCCCACCTGCAATGGCTGCCTTGGCCATTGCAAATCCAATCAGATAAGATGCGGGCAAGGACTTGCGAGAAGATGATGCAGGCCAAGCATATTTGTTGACCAGAGTGTTTCCATCGACATTGATGACAACTTCATCCCCAGTAGGAGAATAGTTGACCAACTGACAGGTCACCTGAGTGTTGGATACACGAACGACTGCACGTGATTTTTGAGAACGTAGCAACTTACGGCGGCGATGATAATCGGTCTCTCCACTACGGCGGCGACGATATGCCATTCTCTTCCTCTTACCCTGAGCCATCAATCCTCACCTCCGAATTCAACACCATCAGAGTTCATCTGTTGGCGCATATGAGCGATGGAACGGTATGAGCCTCCCTTCGCCTTACGGTAGTAGTATCTGTACTGGCTGGACTCAAGAGTTCCGTCATCACGTAATTCTATCAGGGTACGGCGTTGTGAACGAATCGTCCTCATCCAGCGATGTTTTCTTGGATTACGACTGTTCGCAGAACCCTTGCGCTTGCCTTGGCCCTTCATTCGACCCTTTGCCTTCTGAATCGCAATATGCCGAGCACGAACTCTGCTGGTCCCCTTGATGGGGCGAGCCTTGATCCAACCTTCATCGATGAATTCACGGATATCGTCCTTCTGAACCGCTGCAGATATCTGCTCAACAAAGGATGGATGGACCCAGACTCTGTTGACTCCACATTTGAGCAATTGCGCTGCCATTTTCTTCTGATTGGTGATCTGCATCAAACACCCCTCCTTCTGTTCAGAACACGTATGCCTAATTCATCAGCACGGCTGTGAATACGTTCTCTCTTACGACCTCCAACAGTCCTGCCAACACGTGCGGCTTCTGTCTCTGGGTCTATCACTTCGAGATCATCGGGATTGTGCACCATGACCTCACGGAATCCACTGGGGTGCAATCCACGAGCAGCAGCCACCTTTCCATGCCCAACACGAACCAAGGAACTGCGATACTTGTAATTCCGACGCTGCTTGTTGTCCATTCCCTTCGGCTTCCTCCATCCACTGCGAGAAAGACGCTTGTAGCGGAACCATTCGGTTCTCTGGAACACCGGTGTCGACTTCTTCTGGGCAGCGCGTAGTTCGAGAGCGGCCTTGGTCGCATCATCGAGAACCGGCTTCTGCTTGGCTACATGGAACTCAGGTTCATCATCGTCATCCCAATCATCGAGGTCATCATCATCATCATCATCGAAGTCGTCTTCATCAACATCTTCGTCGTCCTGATCATCGAGTTCCTCGTCATCAAGTTCTTCTTCAAGTTCTTCTTCAAGTTCTTCTTCAAGTTCTTCTTCAAGTTCCTCTTCGACCTGTGAATCTGCTGACTCACTGAGTCGAGCGATGAGCTCTGATTTGTTTCCTGAGACCTTCAGCCCCTGCTCCTTGAGCAGAACCTTCAACTCTG
>CALCOQ010000089.1 GCA_937897005.1 uncultured euryarchaeote | reverse complement strand
CAGATCGAGACACGGATGGAGAAACTTGGTTTCGATGGCCAACCAGAGGATGGAGGAACATCGGGAGATTGGAGTTCTGATGATGGTGCCGATGAATGGCAGGATGACTTCCAACAAGCTTCCGACATGATGTGGGATGCACAGGACATGATGGCGGACGCAAAGGAAGAGGCGACGATGGCCCGTCAGGCCATCGAGGACATGCAGCAGCAGATGGGTCTTGACAGCCGCTACGACACTCCACAGGTGGAGAAGAAGCGCTACGAGAGGACCGGACTCAAATTATCAGATAGTGCCAAATCGGCTGGCCCTTCACTCCCTTCAGCCAAATTTGGTGGAGGGGGAAGTGGTTCGGATGACAATCTCATTTCTTCGATACTGTCAAAGAATATTGGTGCCAAAGACCCATGTCATTGCGGCAGCAAGAAACTGTACAAGGACTGCCACATGAAGAAAGATAGAGCGAGAAGAGAGAGAAAGCGTTGACACTCGATTCAGCCGGCTTTGAGTTGATTAAACCGGGTCTTCGTCGTCATCGAAGGAGATTCGCAGTTTCTCCAATAATGTATCAGCATGTCCGAGTTTCGAACGAGCCCTTATGAGGTCCTCGTTGGCATCTGCCACCGATTCACCGATGTGCAGTTCCTCCTTCGCTTCCTCGGTCTCGTCAAAGGCATCCACCTGTTTGAATTGTCGAACCACTGTGCGCAATTCTGCTACTACTGCGTCAATCTCGGTTTCTGACAAGGAAACACCTGAAGGCAGAGGAGGCACATCCTTTGGAGACAGGAATCCCAACTCCACTCCAACGATTCCCCCACAGGCGACCACGCGCGGTCGAAGTTCTGGAGTATTGACCACATATCCTCTGCTCTCGAGGAAACGTACCAATAATGCCTGAGAACCTGGGCCATATTCACCCTCATGTTTGCGCAGTATGGATTCAACGACCTGCTCGAATGCCGCTATGTTTCTCTCCAACCTATCGAGAGTCTTCTGTGAGGAATTGGAGAAGTGCACCGCTCCATGTTGTAGTACTCGAATCAATCTTTCACGTCGTGCCGCTTTGGGGTCTACTGAAGCCGCTTGTGCTGCCAGACTCACGTGTAGATCGAACAGTCCGTGCAATCTGCCGCTGATGGAGGCCATGCGAAGGTCCAGATCGTGCTCCCTTGCCAGTCTTTCAAAGGCCATGCGAGCCTGAACATGATCTTTACCGGCCGCTTCAAGTATGGTTTCCAGTCCAACAACCAATTTCGCTCTGACCTTCTCAAAACGGCGAAGAGCTTCTCTCTCCCGCCAAGAACCTGGGCCAACGTGGAATGCCGCACGTTCCTCTTCGACCTGACTTGTGATCTCAGCCAATCTGGCGATCACTCTTGCTCGGACAGGCGCCAGAGTGACTTGTAGTCCAGATGCTGCTAGACTGTCAAGGAATGATTCGACATCCTCAGCATCACTTGAATCGCTGATCAACAGGAAGTCCCGCAGAGCCGAATCGAGTTCTGGCATTCGTTGTTCAAGTTCGAGTAGTGCTTGTTCGCTGCCCATGTCCTCAGCCCCTGATATCTCGCTTGTCAGGTCAACGTCGTCGATGTGCCATCTATCTCTTGCAGTCGCCATCCATTCAGCAATTGTTTGTGAAAGGCGGGCATCATCGATAGGCATTCCACTGGCACTCAATTGTGCCCTGAAAGAAGCCTCCTCCTCGAAACTCCAATTTCCTTCGTGTCGAGACACGAAGCGTTCAATCTCGGTTCTCAGGGCAAGTTGACGTTCTGGAGACATCTCATGTTTCAGAACAGCAGGCAATGGTGTCGAAGGAAGTGACATCGGTGCAGTGAATTCAGGCTCCGGTTCAGGAATTGGTTCCAAGGGGGGTAATTCGATGGTTGGCTCAATCTCAAGAACAGCCTCAATGAGTAACTCATCTGGGCCAACCGTTTCTTCTTCCAAGGTCACAGGTTCAGGAATCATTTCAGCGCTTTCACCAGGAGGCGCAGGTGGAACAGGTACTGAAAGCGTGGTGGAGCGCGGCCGTCTCAGACTCTTCTTCACCTTTCCCCACCCCTTCTCCTGTGACGCCAATACGCCGGCTACACGACCGAGAAGTTGTGGCTTGCTCCCAGAGCGAGCCAGATTGAGGTGGACACACAGGTCATGCAGATCCTCTCGTGTCAATGAGTTCAACATATCAGCCTTCAATTGCTTTGGATCCTTGTTCAGATGTAGCCAAAGTCGTTGTTTCTTGACCTTGATGGAACCTGAGCGCTTGATTCCGAAGGTTGCGAGGATTGGGCCAAGGTCATCGTTAGAGAGTTTCTGGATTCCTTCCCATGAAAGGTCCCACCCCGAAAGGCATTGGTGTCTTATCAGCGAAGCACGCAACTGCTCAACATTCCCGGTCTTCGGGAGCCCAATCTCAGAAGCCATTTCGCGCAGGTCTTCCAACCTTGCTCGATAGAGCCCTGTGAGCGATTCCCCTTGTGCGCTCACTCTATCACCATCTGCATTCCCTACTTGATGTATTCAAGTATGTTACCATTGTTCTCCGGCCCTACGGGCCGATTATCGCACCCCTTCAAAGAACCCATGAATGGCTGAAACAGAACCATGTCAGTGTGTTTGCGACACTTTGAAGCCCATGTGCAGCAGGGTACTCTCCAAGGGGGAATACTGAATGGGTCGTAACGTGAAGGATGTCAAAGCCAATCTGCGAAATCTCACCACCAAGGAGGAGCAACTTTTCCAGAACATGTCGCAAGAGGTCAAACGTTTGGAGACCCAATTGCGCGCCTCGATCGAAGAACGATCTGAGAGTATTGAACAGACTCTCAAGGATTTGGCCAAGGCCAAGGATGCAATCAATGCAGGTCTCAGCAGTGCACGCAAGAACTTTGAGAGGTTGAAGCGAATATTGGGTAAGAGCAAGGCTGATGAAAAAGCATCCAAAGCTGTAAGGGATGTTGCCAGGAAATTAGGAGATGTCAGAAATACCTACCTACAATTCAGACGACGCGCTGAAGAAGCATTGAACAAGCCTCCGACCTCAGTCGATATGGTTGAAGAATTCGTGCAGAATGTCATTCGAACTGCCTCCTTATGGGAAGATGAGGCGCGCAGCATTGAAGGTGGATTCGCCAGTTCAGTGGATTTCAGTATGCCTGCAGAATTCGCCGCACTCGAGTCACTGGTCAAGGGTGGGGGCTATGAGGTGCTGTTGGCGGGAAGTGACCGCGACCCTGAGGCGGTCAAGGAATTCAACGATGAACTGGAAGACCTGATGAATCCTGAAGAGAAAGATGACGATTGATGATTCCAAATATCTGTGGAACGATATTCTGAGTAAGATTCAAGACCATTTGAAGAATTGAGACTTTGATTCTGGATTCTCGGGGTCAAAATGTTGTTCAGCGACCACCTCCATGAGGTCTTTCCACTCGACTATCATCCTGATGCTTTCTTCATATGCGAAATCAAGAGGGGAGGTTCTTTCCAGACCAACGGTTCTCCATCCATTGGCAGATAGAGTTTCCATCCTGATCTCTATTCTGGTGCCTCCAGTCATCACCCGGCCTTCAATATCGAGCAATGATTCCTGAAGTTGTAGGTCTTCATTCTGTTCGGCTTCTCTCAGAATTGCGCCGACTCCTCTCTGTTCAGCATGGATGGCTATCAGGTTTCGATTCTCATGAGAGATTCCATCCCATAGATTGTATTCGGTTTTCAGTGCGGATTCCGAAACCCAGTCATGTAGATTGGACAATTGTCCACTTGGAAATCCAGACCTGCTCACCAGCAGTGTGAATCCAGAGAAGGTAGGAGGGATGAAATGGGCTCGGTCACGTTGGTTGCGCTGCATTCCAAGAGTGTGTCTACGGTTTCGAATACCTGCCAATTCCCAGCGTCCACGGTCGATGATGAATGCATCGATCTCTCCTTTGCCGAGTAGTTCTGACATCCATGGTACAAGCCCGCTCCAAGTATCATCCTCTGGGGCGCCGAACTTCTCTTTTGCATCCTCGAGGGACATGGTATGGGCGTCTCTACGCGCTCGTCTCATCTGTCGACGGACCAATCTGTGTGGACAGATGATGATGGACCTACGGGGCAGGTATTCTGGTTTATCGTCGCTGATCAACACCCACGTCGGTTCTCGACGTGGTAATACAGCCGCAATCTTAAGACCATCCTTCTCTTCTATATCGGCCCATTCTATACCTGACATCAGAATGATATCGGCCTCGGCCTTGACCAATGCTGCCATAGCAGCATCCATGTCAGGAACCTCAAGTTCTTCTAGAATCAGTTCACTACCTTTGTTCTTCAGAGTAGTCTTACGGCGTAGATATTGGTCGACTGTACCCGAACCATCCTCTGGTTGAAGTGCTACGCGAAAAACCCCTTCCGTCATACCATCAACCTCGGCAGGCCGAAGCCCGCGAAGTGATGGCGCCAGCCACCCGTTGATATATCCGACCCCCTAGACAGATACGAGGCTGATGACCGACGCATTGTTTGTGGAAGATAAGATGCAGTCTTGCAAGGCTCGCATCGAGGCCGAACTCGAGGTTCTTCTCGAACTTGCAGTCTTGCGAAATGGTGAAGTGGCAGAACTTGCATCAGCAATGGTGTTGGCGGGTGGAAAAAGAACCAGACCCACCCTGATCCTATTGGCATATGAGTTGTCAGGAGGAATCGATTTCAATGAAGTGATGCCCATGGCTCTGGCTTTCGAATTGATACATACCGCTACTTTGATCCATGATGATATCCATGATGCTGCGAAGTATCGACGAGGCATCCAGACCATACATGACAAACATGGCCTAGCAAAGGCGATAATCGCTGGCGATTGGTTATTTGTCCAAGGATTCGGACTGGGAGGAAGATATGATGAGAAGTTGGTTGCTCTCATCGCCGATTGCTGTGCCGATATCGCCTCCGCAGAACTGAAGCAATTATCTCATGTCTCAGACCTTGCAACCACTCCTGAGGATTACGAAGAAGTGGTCAGGGGCAAGACTGCAGGCCCCTTCGCCGCGGGTTGTGAGACGGCTGCTCTCATCGCAGGTTGCAATGCCGAGGATGCCACCGCTCTCGGTCGCTTCGGTCTACAACTCGGTATCGCCTTCCAATTGGTGGACGATCTGCTCGACCTGCTCGGCGATACAAGATTGGGCAAGCCCAGAGGTGCTGATGTGCTTGAAGGCAAGATGACCCTTCCTCTCATCCATGGGCTGACCATGTTGCACGGAGATGCCAGACTGCGGTTGGCCGAGGTGATAGACGGATTCAATGAAGGCTCATGGGAAGAATTGATTGAACTGCTCGAACAAGCAGGGAGCATCGAATACTCCAAGGCTCTGGTCAGGACCCACATGGAAAGGGGTCTTGAGGAACTGGACAGGTTCGCGGACAGTGAGGCCAAGCGAATCGTCATCACTCTGGCGCAACAGTTGATGGAACGAGAGATTTGAATTGAGGAGAGGGCAATGGTTTCCAAGAAAATTGAACATCATCAGGCTTTGGTCATCGGTGCTGGTCCGGGAGGTAGCGCTACAGCGCAGCGTCTTGCTGAAGAGGGCATTGATGCCGTTGTTCTTGAGAAAAGGCAGGTAGTTGGTAATCCAGCGCAGTGTGGCGAATGTGTTGCGGAATGGGGAGAAGTGGTTGGAACCTTTCCAAAGGTCAAGCAGGACCCATGGTTGGAGGAATATTTTGACTTTCCCGAACGCGTCAAACTCCACAGTCTTGAATGGATGCGGGTCTTCGCTCCCAGTGGTAAATCATGGGGCTTTGAACTCGATGCTTTTGCTGCTCATCGATTGCAATTCGATGGAATGCTGGCTGATAGAGCAGTCGATGCGGGCGCAGATATTCGTACAGACACAGCCCTGACCAATATCGTGACCGGTCGCAAGGATGGCAGAGACCTCTATGTCACCAACAATGGAAGATATACTGCTGACGTGGTCATTGATGCAAGCGGTTCTTTGGCACATGTTGCCCGTTTGAGAGGCGGATTCCAAGGCGGGGACCAAGTACCAACGATATTCGCTCAGGCTTCGGGTGATATGCCAGATTCATTCGATATTTTTCTTGGAGCAGTCGCACCAAAGGGATATGCCTGGATAATTCCTAAGGGAAAGAATCTGGCCAATGTAGGATTGGGTGTCAAGGCAGGGGCACTCAAGGGAACTCTGAAAGAGCATCTGCAGAGATTCTGCGACGAATTGGATATGACGATTCATTCGTGGGGAGGTGGCTGGATTCCGATGGATGGACCGGTCAAACATCTGGTCAACGACAATGTTCTGGCGGTTGGCGATGCAGGTGGTCTGGTGATGGCTTCCAATGGAGGAGGAATCGCTCAAGCAATGATGTCGGGTTACTATGCCGCAGAATCAACGATTTCTCATCTCAAAGAGGGCCGACCATTGCAATCCTATCATCAAAGGGTCATGGATGTGATGCGCAAACCACTCAAGATCAGCCTTCGGACAAAGCGTCTGGCATATCTCATTCTGAGTCGCAACTGGACCACCGAGATGGCGTTGCGTTTCCTCGGTCCTATCGGCGGTATTCAGCGAGCGGTCGAATGCCATCGCCCGACCTGGGTGATTTAACATGGAAATGTTAGGTCTTCTGCGTAGGGCAACTTTGACTTGCTAGTCTGCAATCCCAAACCATGGCACGAGCCGCGCTCAACCGTGAAAACAAGCCCAGAAACTTGAATGTAAGTGAAAACCGACAAATTGCATTAGGTGCGATTTCAGTAATGATACTGATGTTGTTGGCGAGCCTTGTTCCGATGTTAGGAATCAACTCGACCGGGCCTCCTATGGAGGCCCTTGAAGAAAACGAGGAGATTCAAGCCTCTTCCGGTTCTGGCTCTGAGGTTGACTTGTCGATTGGAGGGAAACACATGGGTACGGGCGAATACTGGCAGAGGAATACCCATGACATCACCGCGAATGATTGGGATGGCGATGGATTGACCAACAATCTTGATAGATTCCCAACAGATTTCGCAAGACCTGCTCAGGCCATCGGCGACAGGATCCCCTGTCCTGATGATGACCAATTACCTTGCATCGACGAGGTTGGATTCTCGATGTCAAGCGACCCAATCATCAAGTTCAGCGACCACTCCTTCCCTTTCGGTTCAGCCTGGGCTGATATCGATGGCGATGGCGACCATGACATGAGCATTGGCTCTGGAAGCAAGTTGAGTATCTACATCAATGAGAATGGATTGATTCCAGACGAGACTGATATCAAGTTCGACGCTGGAGACTTCATCTCCAGTTTTGATTGGGGAGACATGGATTCTGATGGTGACCTCGATCTATTAGTGGGAAATTACCCTGAGGTCAACCTCAATACTCTCGAGGTCGATGATACCGGTGGCCATAACCGAGTCTACATCAATAATGGAAATGGTCTGGACATTGTACCGGTCTGGGCCAACAACGCCAGCGGAATGCTCACCGCCACGGTTGCGTGGGGAGATGTCAACGGCGATGGATTACTCGATGCTTTCTTCGGAAATCGAAACTGGTTTGATGAAGGTACTCCAAACACAAATGACCCCATGATGAGGAATCATATCTACCTCAATGATGGCAGCGGTTCGCTTGAGAGCACTCCATGGTGGTCCAGTGCCTCCAAGTTCCCGACCATTGGAATTGAATTGGCTGATATCAACAATGATGGAGATGTTGACATGCTGGTGACCAATGAAGGTCATCATCTAGATGGAGGTGGAACATGGGGCGGCTATCTGGAGTATTACGAGAATGAAGGTGTTTTTTCAACGACTCCCACATGGACCAATGCATCATCTCTTGAGGTAGATACCCGAGGAACAGCGAGACTATCTGACATCGATGGTGATGGAGACCTTGACCTTGCCTTCGGGCAGGAAAGGGGAGCAATCCATGTTCTAGAATTCGATGCCGGAACCTTCCAGGACATCCCGTTGTGGCGTAGTTGCAAAGAAACCCCAATGGGTGAAGGCGAAGTTCATGCTGATGGCTGGTGTGAAACCAATT
>CALCOQ010000088.1 GCA_937897005.1 uncultured euryarchaeote | reverse complement strand
TCAGCCATGTCCTTGAGTTCAGTGACCAATTCTTCGTCAAGTTGATGGCGACCTGCAGTATCAACGATGATGACGTCTGCAGAAGCATGCTTCGCCATTCCACGCTTGACGATGGCTGCGGCATCCGTCTCATCCACTTCACCGTAGACTTCGACATTGGTATCTTCCAGTAACTGTTGTAACTGGGCATATGCACCTGGTCTGTGCACGTCCGCTTCTATCACAGCCACTCTCAGGCTGTGCCGTCGACGATACCACTCTGCCAACTTGGCGGTTGTGGTGGTTTTTCCTTGACCATACAGACCAACCATCATGATGGTCGCTCCATGAGGGTGGAATTCGCGTGCTGGACCTAACAGTCGAACCAATTCGGTGTACAGGATATTCATCGCATGAGTCTGTAGCGTGATTCCAGGACGAGTCTCCTCGTTCCGAATCCTGTCCTCCAGCCTGTCAGTGATCTCCTTGGTCTGCCTGACATTGAAATCTGCCTCCTGAAGTGCGCGCCTAAGACTACGCAGCATTTCCTTGAGTTCCTCTTCATCCAAGCGTCGACGTCCTTTCAGACGCCCCATCGCTTTGAAGATGCCATTGGCCAACCCCTCAAGTGCCATATGCTGCCGACTTGAGCGTCCCGTTTCAATCCAACGATTCATCAGTCACTGTGAGGCACAGAACATCGTTCTCGAATCTAGCCGCGGCATCCTTCACTTTGACTTCATATCCAACAGCGATTCTGGCTTCACGTCCATTGACTCCTATGAACAGGTCCTCGCCTTCTGAGCGCAGGTTCAATTCATCCTTGTTGGCGGCTGGAAGATACATCTCCACCGTCAATTCTCCCGGTGAACGATTGATGATCAATCCTCTGCGCAGGCTGATTGGAATGCCATTCGATACGGTCACTGCTTCCATTCCTTCAGGTGGAGGGGGGCATGCTCCATGCAATTCCTCTGCAAGATCAGCGAGTTGGTCAAGGCCGTGGACATCGGTTTCTCCCAATGCTATCTCTACAATCGGCAAACCTCCAAACAAGCCCCTCAATTCCTGAAGATACCCTTGTTCAGTATCTCTTCTGGCTTGGAGGAATGGGTGGTCAAGATCAGGAGTCACACGATTGACAATGACCCCATTCACTGTGATACCATATTCATCGAGTGCTTCTGCTGCTCTACGGGTCTCGGAAACGGCCATCTGTTCAGGTATCGTCACCAGAGTGAAATTGGATAATTCGGGATCGGACAGGACTCTTCGCACATGCGCAACACGACGTTGGAAGCGTTCCAATTCATCTCTCATCTCATCCTGTTTCTTGGCGCCAAACATCATCATCCGAATTCCACCAGTCATTCGGTAATAGCGGAGAATTCTCTCCATCCAGGTGTCGAGAACCTCGGGCAGGGAGAGGAATCGTAGAGTGTGCCCAGTGGGGGCGGTATCAAAGATGATGATATCGAAGCGCGGATCCTCAACATATCGGAGCAGTTGGTCAAACGCCAATGCCTCATCAAGTCCAGGAATCATCAATTGAGAGGCCTCAACCTGATCCATCTCCTCCCTGACCGTTTCGGCATCCAACCCTGTGAACATTCCAGTCATGGAATTACCCATACTCCCACTCATCGCATCACTGAAACGAGGCAGAACCTGTTCCAATGTACTCTCAGGGTCAAGTTCCATACCCCAGAGATTCTCTTCATCCGCCACAGGAGTAGGTTCAGGTCCCAGAGGATATGCCAATGAATCGCTGGTACTGTGGGCGGGATCGCTGGAAACCACCAGTGTTCTGAAACCGGCTCTGGCCAGCCATAGAGCGGTTGCCGCTGAGGTTGTCGTCTTACCGACTCCACCCTTTCCACCGAACAACCAGAGTCGGCCCATGGCAGTGGCTTCATGACCTTGCTTTTCAACCTGACCAAGTCATTCAACGGGTTTGACTTTTGAATGAGGGGCTTGACGCGCAGTCGTGAATGAACTGGCTCAGGTCAACTTGATGCTGATGGTTGGCTTGCTCGGCATGGGTCTTGGTTGGCAAGGCGGAATGCGTCGCTTACATGGTTTCTATGATATTCAG
>CALCOQ010000087.1 GCA_937897005.1 uncultured euryarchaeote | reverse complement strand
CAGCGCTATTGTCCGGCCCAATGTTAATTGCCATTCCATGATTGAGCGTTTAATGTAGTCATTGATATTCGTGGTCGCTTGCTTTGGTTTCTTCATATTGTTCTGGTGATCCGTCAAACCCTCGCTGGGGGCGGGCAAGCCAATTCCTGCAAGGATTCAGCCGGCTCAGGAGTTGGCAGGAGACTGTACTTGCTATCTCTTCTGCGGGGGATGAAACCTGCTCGTTGGATAGTCCACTGAAGTTCATGCTCAGTCGCTTCCAACTTCTCGGTTCCCGAGGCCGAAACGACATTCTCTTCCATCATCGTTGAGCCTGCATCATCCGCTCCTCCAAGAAGTGCCATCTGGGCCACATCAAGACCCATCGTTGGCCAAGAGGCCTGAATGTGCTCCACATTGTCGAGAACAAGTCTGGCGATGGCCACATGGCGGAGGTATTCTGTGGCTCCTGCACCCAGTCGGTATCGGTTGCTGCCGCGATTCCTCTTGCCGTAGGAGTTATTCTCCAGTTGTACTGGCCAGGCGATGAATGAAGTGAAACCGTTATTCCATTCCTTCAGGGAATGTTGCTGTGATTCTCGTACGTACAGCATGTGCTCAACCCGTTGTGCAAAACTTTCACCGAATCCGAAGACATTGGTCGCACTGGTGGTCAATCCAAGTGACTGTGCCTCCTGCATGATTCGCATCCATGATTCAGCACTGTGTTTCTTGGGAGATACATCCTTTCGTACCTCATCGACGAGCATCTCGGCTCCTCCTCCGGGAAGTCCATCCAGTCCTGAAGCCTTGAGTCTCTGCAGCACCTCCAAAGTGCTCAGGTCACAAACATCTGAGATGCCCTCGATCTCAATTGGAGAGAAACAGTCCAGCAAGATTGTTGGGTGAGCCTGTTTGATCTGCTCCAGTAATTCACAGTACCACTCGATCCCAAGTTCAGGATGTACTCCACCCTGCATCAGAATACGCACCCCCTCGACTTCCTCCAACTCGGAGATGCGTTCACTTATCTCAGCGAAACTCTGGGTATAGGTCTCTTCATGCCCTGGGGGTCTGTAGAATGAACAGAATTGGCAATTGATGGTACAGACATTGGTGTAGTTGATGTTCCTGTCGATCATGTAGGTTGTTTCACCGTTCGGATGCATCTGCATACGACGATTCAAGGCTGCACGACGCAATGTGTGGAATTCTGCCTCTTCATAGAGTATCACCGCTTCTTCGGCACTCAAACGAAAGCTCTCGGCTTCCTCTCTCCTCCAATTGGATTGGTGTTCGAGTATTTCTTCCCAAGTGTTCATTTCGAACCCTCAATCGGCACTTCCAATCAGTGCTTCAAGTTCACTGATCTCCTTGGGACAGTCAGCGGTCAGGACTTCAGGACCTTGGGCGGTGACAAGAACATCGTCTTCTATTCTGATACCGATTCCTGCCCATTCGTCATCGACTTCAACATCTGGTCGCCAAGCACCGAAATACAGACCTGGCTCCACTGTCATCACCATACCCTCCTCCAGAATCCGTGGTTCTCCATCCGGCCTGTAGATTCCCACATCATGAACATCCAATCCAATCCAATGCCCGGTATTGTGCATGTACCATTTGTTGAGTTCTCCATCTTCTGCAAGGGCCTCATCCAGACTCTGTTCGATGATTCCGAGTTTGATCAATCCTTCAGCCAGCACACGCCTTGCAGTGAAGTGCGGTTCATTGTATGCTGCTCCGACCACACATGCTGCAATCGCAGCCTTCTGTGCATCAAGAACGATTTGATAGATGGCCTTCTGAGATTCACTAAAGGATCCAGAGACTGGCCATGAACGTGTGATGTCTGCTGCGTATCCCTCGTATTCTGAGCCAGCATCGATGAGAACGATGCCATCTCCATCACACACTGCATTGTTGGCATGATAGTGCAGGATAGTTGCATTCTCACCATATCCAACGATGCTTGGATATGCCCATGATTGACCATTCCACATGAAGCATCCTTCGATGATTGCTTGTAGTTGCCATTCACCCACTCCTGGTTTTGCAGAACGCATCGATTCAACATGGGCACGTGAACTGACTCGGCTGGCATGGCGCATCAATTCAATCTCTGCAGGAGACTTTCGCAGTCTCATCTCCGCTATTCTTCCAGAAGGGTCTTCGATGGAGATTGGTCCTTTGCCGAGAAGTTGTCTCGCCCTGCTCTTGCTTTCAAATGCGGAATTGACCATTGAATCTACTGCGGAATTGAATCCTGTTCGGTGCAGAACTCGTGAACATTCATCCAACATCGCTGCCAATCGCTCTTGCAGTTCATCGATTCCATGTGCCTCATCTATGGGCCATGATTCCATTGCACCCTCGACCCCTGGGCGCCGTCCATGCCAAATCTCCATCAATACATCGCGTGGTTGAACAAAGAGTTCCGTCTTCCATCCATCTTTGGAATGGCGTGTGATCATGACGCTGTCAGGGTCCTTCCAACCACACAGATATAGCATATCGCTATTGTTTCGGTAGGGGTATTCGACATCGCCACTTCTTGCTGATTCAGGGTTACAGACGATGATCAATAGATCGTCCTCGTTGAGTTGTTCAGATATGGTCTGTTGACGAAGTCTGTATTCACTCGCTGAAATGCTCACACTGGGCGGCGCTATGTATGCCTCCTCTCCGAACATGAGACTGCGAGGAGTCAAGGGTTATTCAAGCGTCGCTATCCGTGGAGTCTTCCTCATCCTTGCCTTTTCCTGACTCCTTTCCCTTCTGATTCTTCCATGATGGAAGCACATTGATTGATAGTTCTCGGTCTTTCTTGTGCATCTGGTCATTGACCACCCACATCGCAATCAGGATGAGGATGATGGCGATGATGATGGGCATCCATGAAATCTCGTCGCCATCCATCTGCGCCATATGAGGGTCCTCTGAAGAACCGGCCACCACCAACTGCAGGCTGATGCTTGAACTACTGCCATCATCATCCGTCAGTATCAGTGTCAGATTGTGTTCTCCGGTTATCTGTTCCCGCTTCACAGTCAACAATGCAGTATTTCCAATACTCTCTCCATCCAGCAGCCATGTCCTGCTCAGACCGCCATTGAACAACTCGTCATCGTATGAATTGCTGCTATCGAAAATCCATGAATCTGCATTCGGCAAGCGAATGGTTTCAGAATCGCCAAGTGCTACAGATTCCAGACGCAACTCCAGAATAGGCACTCTGTTGATCACACTGATGGAATGACTGGTCGAATTCATTTTCCCACCAATGTCGATAACGGTGAGATGAATGATGTAGTCACCACTGGAATTGGTATCAAGAATGAGGATTCCCTGCTCTTCTTGTTCCCATTCATAGGGTACACGCACCTCGTCACCACGATGAATCGTCCAAACATAATGAAGCCCTTCCCAACCCCATCCCGGGTCTATTGACCCAGTTCCATCAATGGCTGTCATCGTAGATTCATTGACCGATTCAGGCCCCATCAACGATGCTATTGGAGCAGCTCGATTGATTGACACCCTGAACCAGATGGGTTGTCCTTGATTGACTGCAGCATCATACGGTATCAGACAACCTATCCATATTCCATCCTCCCAGTGCTGTATCAAGGGGTCATCCAACTGTAATGTGGCGCTGAAACCATTGTCTTCATTCCAGTCCTCCACCGCGACTGGAAGTGCATTCAATGTTGACAATTGGCCACTGTTGTTCCAATTCTGCCATAAGGCACAATCAGCCTGCATGCATAGAATGGCTTCCAGAAATATTTCCTGTTCAGTACCGCCATCGTCGCTGATTATTCCCTCGAAGTGAATCATATCATCCGCTACATCATGAACTTCTGGTGAAAAAAGGATACCCATTGGCTCCAAGCTCCCATCACTGCTCTCCGTGAACAGGGTGGTGGCGCTTCTGGCAGTACTGCCGTCTTCACCAAGACCGATGAATTCAATGATACAAAGGCAACTCAAGGAATCGTATCTCTGAATATTGATGGTCCAGTTCCATTTTGCATCTTCGACCTTGGTGAAAGTGGAATGTTGGCCCTCAGAGGAATTGACCAATGAGCCTGTGTTGAAATCAATGACATCCTCACCTCGGGAATCGAACATCTCCCATGTCAACAACACCGGTTCCCTCGTGGCGAATCCAGAGATCGATATATTCTCCTCGAACAATGTCCCGGCATTGGTTTCGACATTCAGCCAGTTCTCGATGATGGCATCACTCATCGCCATCTCTGCTGAAGCATTGTAGACATCTCCACCCGTGGCCAAAGGAGAGGCGAATATGGAGCCAGCGAGAACGGCTACCATCAAACACCAGTACTTCATCGGTCCACTCTCACTCGTCTACTGGTGTGAGTTGGATATGAACGCTACCCTGAGTTGCTCATTCGATATCGTTGCAACTCTGACCTTGGCCAGGGAAACTGTTTCTGTTGTTTGGATTGGTGTTCCAATAGTATTCGCAGTAGTTATGCTTGCCATCGCCGTCGAAATCAGCTAATTTGTCAGCAGGGTCCATCGGATCAAATTCAAAGTAGAATTCCCAACCTGTCGCCATTCCATCTCCATCGTGGTCCTGGTGATAGACCTCAGGTCCATCTTCCCATGAATCTCCATCCGTATCATTGGAAATTGGATTTGTACCATTCTGGAATTCCTCAAAGTTGGTATAATTCTCTAGATTGTTGTAGAACTTGGCACCATCAGGCGTGTAGGGGTCAATATGGCAGTTTGAACCAGCAGGATCGTCCCAATCAGGGCAATATCGGTTGTATAGTCCGGTCCGGTTCAGTCCATCGTTGTCAGGATCCTCCTCACCGTCATTGATTCCATCGAAATCACTGTCTATCAATGAAGGGTCCATCAGTCCACGTGCCCCGTGAGCTGAAAGAGTGGAATTATCCACAAGCCCATCCTCAAGAGCCTGCTGTGAATAATCAACTTCCCAGCCATCAGGCAGGTTGTCCCCATCAGAATCATCATCCACTGGGTTGGTGTTCCAACGGTCAGGTGCTTCTGCACTGTTGGCAAGAGTATCATTGTCAACATCATAGGTGTCATCCTTGAGACTACCAATCGCGGGGTTCAGTGCCCAACGTCCTTGACAACTACATTTCGGATTCTCTGGGAGGGCGAATCCTGAGAGGTTCATTTCACCTATGGCGAATTGTTTCTCTAGAAGGAAACCTTGGTTCTGGTTCTGGAAAAGGTATCCTCCTGCCTCAACACCGCATTGCGACATTGAGTTACAATTTGGTGGCAGCCAAGGTTCTGCAACAACCCACAGACTGTGTGAATTGGTATTATCTTCAAGAGAGCGAACCTGCATCTCCCAACCATCCAACATTCCATCACCATCGGTATCGTTCACGAGTGGGTTGGTTGGATTCTGCCATGGGCGGGGTACATGGAGGACCTCTGAGCCATCATCCAGGCCGTCGTCATCTGTATCTGAATTGTTGGCATGAGTAATATAGAGGTCTTGGCCCTCAATGACTTCTTCGCCATCCTCAAGTCCATCATTGTCTGTATCGAACATGCATGGGCTTGTGGAGTATGCTTCCCCATCCCATTCGAATCCATGAACTGCCTCAGTATAATCCCCGAGACCATCTCCATCTGTATCTGCATTCGATGCATTTCCACCTTGGTCACAGATCTCAGAGAATTCTCTGTAGTCTGATAGTCCGTCATCATCTGTGTCCCAAACACCGGGGTCGCTGGTCACTCTCACAGTTTGAGTTCCTTTGTTGACGACCAGAATATCCCATCCCATCACTTCTATTCCATCCCTGAGTCCATCTCCATCGGTATCGAAGACCAGTGGATCGGTTGAACGACCATCGATGATTCCATCCCCGTCCCTATCCTTGGCGTTGTACTCCATGATATTGGTGAATTGCTCGCTTTCCTCCACTATCAGCATCAACTGTTTGAGTCTTGAAGTGAATTTGTAATTGATGGTGACATTTTCTCCAAATTCATAAACATAGCCAGAGACAGGTGCTGCAATAGGGACGTGCTGTGTTATTCCACCAGGTAGAGTGATCTGGACAGTCATCACAGTTTCATTGCTACTGACAAAATCACCTATGGCGAAATGAATGACCTTGATAGTCGCACTGTTCTCCAGTTCATTGTAATAGACACCTCCATCCCCATCCGCATCCCAACCATCTCTGTCAGGGTCTTCATCGGCATTGGCTCCATCGCGAGGGTGAAGGCCATTGGTTGCCTCCCACCCATCTGGCATCCCATCCGAATCTGTGTCTTCCAACCAAGGACTCGTGTAGTTGTCAGGACCGAAATCATCGGCCACTTTGTATTCTTCAACATTGGAGAGTCCATCTTCATCCCAATCTCCGTATGAATCACTGCTGTTGGCTGGTTTCAGTATATGTCCAGGATCTGCACCCATTCCAGCAAGCGGGTGATCGCTCAGGTCTCCGTAGCAATGCTCGAAACCATCAGGCATTCCATCACCGTCAGTATCCCAATCCCCAGGGCCATTCAAGAATCCGTCTTCATCCATGTCCTCAAGGAACCATGATAATCCATCATCGCCACTCACATCGTGGAATGGAGCCTTCTTGTAGATTGAATTGAGCAGAGTCACTCCGCAGTGCATGTCTATTTCGATGTTACCATTCTCGGCCTTCCCGAAACCAATTTCCACAGGGTCGGTCAACAAGTCGCCGTCACTGTCATGAGAATTTGGATTGGTACCCCATCTCTCCTCCTCATAATTCAGTAGACCGTCAGAGTCAGAATCATCCACTGCATCACAGCTGACGAATCCATTCATGTGCATATCCGCAAAGGACTCTTCTCGTCCTGAAATCTCATCAAACCGAGGCATGATCACCTGAAGTCGTGTAGCATCGTCAGTTATCATTGAACAGTTCCAGTTACCGTCAAGTGGGTCAAACATGGTGATATTCTCACCATTCCAGTTCACGATGGTTGTATACATCGCCTCCCAGCGATCATTGAGTCCGTCATCATCGCTGTCAGGTTTACGAGGATCAGTTCCCAGATTTGCCTCCTCTGTATTGGTCAATCCATCCTTGTCTGGGTCTCCATGCGGTCCGTCATCAGGATCTGGCCATGGGTCACCTTCGCTGATCTCTGCTTCAGTGTCAGGAGTGGTCTCAGCATTATCTGGGTCGTCATCATCGCCTTCACCATCATCTAGTGGATTGAGCCCGTTGGCTATTTCCCAACCATCTTCCAGACCATCACCATCCGTGTCGCGTTTGGTCGGGTCAGTTCCATAGGTACTCAATTCCATGGCATCTGCGAGTCCGTCTCCATCATTGTCCTGATACTTCGAAATGGCTCCATCTCCTGGGTCCAGAGAACCCTCACTCTGGTCCTCATATCCTCCAATATCAGAATCGGTCTGCATGTATCCACTGACGCCGACAAACATCGCGCCGAACATCATCGTTGAGAGTATGGCCGCATATGCCATTTGGTTGTGAGATAGACTCATGTTTATTCCTCCGACATGACATAGTCATGAGACAGTGTTTCCGGCGACCCCTGTTTCATCAATAAACCCTATGTGTGTATGGGCACGGGTTATTTCGCCGCAGCACCTCATTCAGGGCTTCGCAGGCCGGCTCAAGCGATTTCGTGTCTTGAGCAGACTTTGATGATGTGCACGCCCTCATTTTGATGCCATTCGGCACGAGGCTGACGACCGTATGCGCGTTGCCAGCAAGCCATCACCCGGCCAGTCAATAGAGCGGGGTGAAATGAACTCTTGAATGCTAATTCAACCCCTCCATGTGAATCACATGGTTTGCAGCACTCCAGTTCTCCATGCCCGGTTCTGGAAAAGAATGTGGAAGCGATTCCTTCCCAGTGCTCGGTTTCTGCAATCATGATATGTTCACCTCCATCGATGAAGGCTTGTTTCTCAGCTCTAGCGAAGATGTTCCATACCGCTATTCTTGCTTCATCTTCCAGATCCAGAATCAAAGTCCCATCATCGAATTTGTTCTTTGTATGTGGGAGGATTTCATCTTCCAACCTCAATATCAGGTCTCGGCCAAGCATGAAACAACGTCTACCGTCCACTTCCCATCCTGAATCATGTGTATCGACTGCGGGGAAGGTTCGTTTTGAAGCACCTCGTATTCCATCCTTCCATATGCCGATCACCTTCCTTGGAGGGTGTGCCTGCCTTGAATCAGGTTCCAGTATGATGTCAGTTCTAGAAGCATCATATTGTTCCCAGCGGAATCTGAATCGCGAGCCTTGCAACACTTCCCATGCTCCGGCACCTTGCCCTCCTGCCATCGCACTCTGAATCTGTTT
>CALCOQ010000086.1 GCA_937897005.1 uncultured euryarchaeote | reverse complement strand
TCATCCTTGCATCATTCACCGGCCTTGCAATATTCCAGGGCATTTCGAATTACACGTGGGAGACTCTGGCACAGTTTCTTCAACACGATATCCGGATGAAGGCATTCGACTCATTGATCAAGATGGAGATGCGTTATTTCGAGGATAGACAGACTGGAGATATCATGTCGGTCCTCTCGGCCGATGTGAATCAATTAGAGAATTTCCTTTCGGATGCTTCAACTTCGATAATCCGAATTTTCGTGACTTTCTCTGCTGCTTTCGTTATTCTGATGTGGATGTCATGGAAACTCACCATCGTCCTGTTCGGTCCGATAGCAGTGATCATCCCTCTGATCTATTTCTTCTCTACCAAAGTTCAACGCCGCTACAGGGAATCAAGACAGTCATTCGGCGACATCAATTCGGTACTGGCCAATAACATCTCGGGGATGGGTGTGGTGCAGGCTTACAATGCTGAGCAATACGAAGCAGATAGAGTCGGCAAGGAATCTGGTGCATACATGGATGCTGCAGTCAAAGCGACGGTCATCCGCAACAGGTTCCTACCGGGAATCTATGTCATTGCAGGGGTTGCTTTTGGACTGTTGGCATCGATAGGTGGTTGGTTGGTCATGACTGAGGATATCACACCAGGTCAGTTCGTCACCTTCCTGCTGATGAGCACAAGGATGTCAATGCCCTTGTTCATTCTTGGAATGCTGGTGAATCAGATCCAGAAGAGTGAGGCCAGTGCTCGGCGTGTCTTTGCGATGGTCGATCTGGAACCTACCATCGTGGACAAACAGGGCGCTGTGGATCTCAAGGAGAGGGCTGAGAATATCACCTTCGATGAAGTTCACTTCGGATACCCTGGTGCACAGAAGGTACTGAATGGGGTGTCTTTCGAATTGAACAAGAATCAATCGCTTGGGATAGTTGGCCCAACCGGAGCAGGAAAATCCACCATCGTCAAACTGCTGTTGAGGTATTATGAGCCTGATTCGGGAGTCGCCTCGATGAATGATTCCGACCTTCAGGATTTGACATTGGCGAGCATGAGGAATCAGATAGGTTATGTCAGTCAGGATGTCTATCTGTTCCATGGAACGGTGCGAGAGAATATTGCTTATTCTGACCAATCAGCCAGTCAGGAGGATATCGAAGAGGCTGCACGTTTGGCTGGAGCACATGACTTCATCTGTGACTTCGTTAAGGGATACGATACGGTCGTAGGAGATAGAGGAGTCAAGATATCCGGCGGTCAGAGGCAGCGAATATCCTTGGCCAGGTCATTGTTGAGACGCCCTCCATTGTTGATTCTAGACGAGGCGACCAGTTCAGTTGATACTCGAACCGAGGAGATAATCCAGAGGAATCTGAATGAATTCAAGGATGGTCGTATGACTGTGGCAGTTGCTCACCGATTGAGTACCATCAGAGATGCTGATGCCATATTGGTACTCGTTGATGGAGTGGTTGTTGAACGAGGAACACATGATGAGTTATTGGCCGCCGACGGAGTATATGCTGACCTTTGGGCAGTACAGACCGGGGACCTTGAACAGGCAACAGGTCAAGCGACGATGCATGATGATTGAGCATCAGCGTTGAAAGATGGGATGTAGCATGACCTCGCTCTTTCCACTATCTATTCCTGGTGTCGCTATTTGTGTTTGGCGACCATGGGTTCTGTCCACTTCTCCAATGAGATCATCATTTTCAGAGAGCAGGTGATTCTTCATCCAGCGGTCGCCCCAGATGATGACGATAGAGAGAATGAAGAAGACCGGGATTCCCACTATCAGTGACCAGAGACTGACCGACAATCCACCCATCACAATATCTTCAAAGAATTCAGCAAGAGCGATCATAGCTATGAAAGTGATGATTCGCGTGATAATGAGCCATGAACGCACAATTTCCCATATTTCTTCTTCAGCACTGTGTTCCACCGGTTGAGACATCGAATGAAGTCGTTGTTTCAGGCTGACTCCCATCATCTTACACCGCTTTGAGAAAACTTGTGGCGTTGGCTCCACTCAAGAACCCATTGCTGGCGACAATGTAGTCAGGGTGATTCACACCTCTTTCGAGTTCTGCCGTCAATCCCTTTCCTTGTCATCGATCTGGATGCCAAGTCCTGCGGCTGCACCGCCACCGAAGCGAATCTGTCTCCATCCACGAACAACTCCACTTCCATAGGCCCAATGGGCCAAGAAGATGGTTAGAGGAGCGATGGAAATGGTAGCGATGTTTCGATGGGGGGAGGCTCCCGAGGCAGCACCGAACCAACAGATCAAGAGATAGAGGATAGCCAGTGTTGCGGTGCTGTGGGCAGCGATTCTTGGTAATCCCATCTCAGGAGAGGTGAATGGTGCCGACCAATCAATACCCCCTTGAGACAATCCCCAAACAAAAGTAGCGATTCCAATGATGCTGAGCAAGGGGAAGAAGCCGATTGCATTGTGGCTCCATCTCTTCAATGCAGGCCAACGAGAGTTGGCGAGAGTGCGGACGTAACCATAGTTGCGCAATTGCTTCATGTACGGGGAAATCAACATACGGCGTCTATGCGGCATGATTGCAGTTGGGTCGAACCAAAGTCTGTATCCGGCATCGAGGATCTTTCGGTCCATCACCACGTCTTCTGCACCTATACAACCTGCTTCAAATCCAGCGACTTCGTCAAGAACTGCTTTTCGATAGGCAGAGTTGCAACCGGGATTATGGTCAATCTCCACCAGTTCTCCAGCAGGAACCTTACCATATCTGGTTCCTGCAGTCACCCAACGGGCACAGAATGCAACATCAGCGGCTCTGGCTGAGAACGGATCTTCATCAGGTGCGAAATTAGGGCCGCCAACCCCTGCAACCTCCTCTCTTTCGAACCAGCGGATCAGTTTGCCGGCCCAATCCTTGGGAGGGATGACATCATCATCAGTGAACAGTAGAATTTCGCACTGAAGTTTCTTGATTCCTACGTTGCATGCATCAGCTCGATTTCGACTTCCTTCATCGTCAATCCAACGAGCACCATTCTCTTCAGCGACCTGTTGGCCTGGATCCCTTGTGGGTCCAACACATGCGATTGCAAGGTCTCCTTCCCAATCCTGATCATTCAACGCCTTCAAGACCACTTCCAACTGTTTTGAGTTACGCAAGGTCGGAATGAGAACGCAGACACTGGGCTGTGTCATGGCGCGGCGACGCGATGTCACACTTCAATCCACCTGAATCGATGCCATCTCAATCAGATGTCGCCTTCGATACGTGGAGCGAGGAAATAGACCACTTGACCAGCACCGTCAGCGAATTCATATTCCACCTTGAGTGGGAAATTATCACCGAAGCGTAGAGTCACCCTGTCATTGATAGCCACCAACTTCGATAATGGAAGAAGATAGGTCAAACTGTATTGTGAGCGTACAGGTCCGTCGCATATCAACTCATGAACCTCATCTTTTCCGTATGAGACACTCACGCTGTCGGTCTCTCCTCCGATGACGTTGATGTCCAATCCTTCACTGCTGAGAGATATGTTCACCAGGTCACCAACTTGGCGGGCAGCACGAAATGCTCTGGATAAATCCT
>CALCOQ010000085.1 GCA_937897005.1 uncultured euryarchaeote | reverse complement strand
TTCTCCTGTCAACCAAATCTCAACTGATCCATGATCACTGTTCGGACTATCATCAATGGTGAAGTTGAGATAAATCAAATTGCCAAATGCTTCGATTTCAAAATCAGTCATCACCATCTCAGCACTCTGGGCAAATCCATCTAGAGATGAACCGTTCTTCCCATCATCGGCTCCTTCAACCCAAGTCAGTAATTGCATACTTTCCAATACCAAACCCCCCGGCTCCCACAGAACCATTGATACTTGGCGATTGAATTCTGAATCTATGTATGCGCCATCCTCAGGGTCACTATCAATCAATATTGGTTCAGAATCATCCACCACTATTTGTACAGAATCATGACTGCTGGTTATGTTATAGTCAATAGAAGATCTGGCTTCAGTGAAAACGGTCAGGCTTCCATTCAACGTACTGTTCAATACAATTGAATGGAATCTCCAAACATCCATCTCTAACCAGACTGTTGATGAATTCCACCAACCAAGACCCCCCGAATCATCCTCCATCAGCAGAATCAGCGATAGACGTGATTCTATCTCATCGCCACTGTGCTCTATTGAAGAAGAAGGAAATCTAGGGTTGACGGATACTCTCAGCTCAGCTCCTGCAGCAATGATTCCACCT
This sequence comes from uncultured euryarchaeote, assembly GCA_937897005.1. Lineage (GTDB taxonomy): Archaea > Thermoplasmatota > Poseidoniia > Poseidoniales > Poseidoniaceae > UBA226. Next base: position 885 of record CALCOQ010000085.1, on the reverse strand, counting down.
CCACTGACATCAAGCCAATCTTCCCGACCTTGCCATCGGGCTTCGACCTTCGTCATGGCCACTTCCAAGTCATCATCCAAATCGATCGCACTTGAGAAGACATGCTCCAGTTTATTGCCCAGGGCACCAGTGCTGTTCACTCCGAAATACAACTGAGTATCCTGTATACCATGTGCAAGAGTCAGGTTCCAAACAAGTTGATAACCGCCTGAACCACTTGTGAGCAGCGAAACACTCGAGCCTGGTGCAAGCATTCCGTCAGGATCTTCAATCGAGAATGAACCGGTTGAGTTGATGCGACTCAATGTCACCTTGGTCTGAGTCGAAGGGGTGCTTGGGGATGTGGATATCCAAAGATGGTCGGTATTCGAACCTTCCCTCATATGATGCCCAGAGATGATCTGTATTGGACCGGTCAATGGGTGCATTATTAGAGGAGGAGGGGTGTGAAATCCTACATGATCTGCTTCGATGGAAACGTCATTCAATAATGGAATCGTCCAATTCTGCAATTCCTGAGTAGATACTCGAATCCTGTATTCAAGATGATTCGCGTTCTCTCCAGTCATCAGCGTCTCTCCAATTCCATACCAACTAGAGATGGTCCCATCGGGACCGGCCCACATGGTTGAGGACAACCCAGTGGCTTGCATATGTGTTCGCACCTGTGTTTCGATGAATGTTTCTGAAGGAGTATATGCGTGGATATCGATCGATGTAGGGCGGCATGTGAATTCTGCTCCGGGTCTCAAATCAAGGGCGGCAGAATTGAGCCAACCTTCATGTGAAAGAATACCTCCAACAGTATTCACAGCTCCAGTATACATTTGTCCCCATGAATAATATAGATAATTGGACAGATCTCCAGTTCCAGAAACCACTAGA
>CALCOQ010000084.1 GCA_937897005.1 uncultured euryarchaeote | reverse complement strand
TCCAATCTTGACATAATCAATGGAGATTACAACGATCCTGAATTGTTGAGAGAGATTGAACTTGCAAGTCACGATGTCGCTATTGGAGCGCTTGATAATGATCAAGCAAGCATCGCTGCAGTTCTTCTGGCCAGTGAACTAGGAGTTCCTAGAACAGGTTTGATTCTTTCTTCATCAGACATGGTTAGTGTGGTCAAGAAGATGGGGATAACATTCGCAGTTGACATGAACAGAGTTGCAGTTGACATGGTATTGGCGGCCATGCATGACAGGTTGACTGGACCATATGGAGTATTATCCACCATGCCAGATATCGTTGGGACCTGTTTCCGTGTAAGAGCAGGGTCTGAATTCGTCAACAAGCCGATAGATGTTCTACCATTGCCATTGAGTACTGTTGTTGCTTTCTTACAGCGCCCTTCTGATGATGGAAAGATGTTGACACTACGACCATTGGGGGACAAGATCATTCAACCTGGAGATAGAATCATCGTTTTCTCTAATGCTGACAAGGTGGATGAGATCGAGCGTAAACTTGGGAGTTGAAACGATGCGTCGAGACGTGGTCGCACTCATAGTAGGGTGGACATTGGTGGCACTTTGCTTACCTCTGGCTCTAGCGTTGCTGGTGACTGTATTCCTTGATGATTGGAGTCTTGCTATTCGCGCATTTCTTCCTTCTCTTGCCATTTCAGGACTTTCCGGTTTCCTCCTCATCAGAGGTTGGGTCAGAAGTGACACTGATGAGAGATTGAGGGACCGCGAAGCCTTCGCTGCAGTCGCAATGTGTTGGCCAGCAGTGGTTGCCATTGGTGCCCTTCCATTCTGGCTGTCTGGTGTGTTCATAGGGCCATTCACAGAAGATGCACAATTCATCGACATCATTCGAGGAGGGGTGAACAGTTGGTTTGAATCGATGTCAGGTTTCACCACGACCGGGGCCACGGTCATTGATGATACGATGAGCCCAGCCTGCAAGTTTGCAGTCGTTGATGATTGCATAAATTCGCAGCCAAAGGGACTGTTGTTGTGGAGGAGTCTGACTCAATGGTTGGGTGGAATGGGAATCATCATGTTGGGAATGTTGCTTCTAGCTAGAGTATTGGGTGGAGGAATGAGTCTTGCTAGAGCAGAGTTGACAGGTCCTTCGCTATCGCGATTGAGGCCAAGATTGCAAGAAACCGCCCTGCTGCTTTGGGGGATATACATTGGATTGACATTGTTGGAGTCATCTCTACTGTGGATAGTTGCTGATATGAGCTTGTATGATGCGATAAATCATGGTCTGACAACAATGCCATCTGGAGGTTTCTCAACACATGATGCCAGCATAGCATTCTATGAATCAGTGACCGTGGAAACAATCATAGTCATCTTCATGTTCATTGCGGGAGTTAATTTCACCTTGTTGGCACTGATGATGGATGGAGATTGGAGAGTGGCCATCAGGGATGAAGAGGCACGATATTATGTAGCAATTCTGTTGTTCTGTGTGGTTTTCACTACTGGAATTCTGAATTACTCTGGATTGGAATTGGGGCAATCTTTCAGAGAATCAATTTTCACAATCGTTTCAATCGGTACGTCAACTGGATATGTGAACAATAATTACACAGGAACTCCATGGCCTACTGTATCATTATTCATTCTTCTGTTCTTGATGGTGATGGGGGCCTCAGCTGGTTCGACGAGCGGGGGATTGAAGGTACTCAGATTCAACCTTGCAATAAAGGTCGCATGGAGAGAATTGACAAGGATTGCTAATCCCAGGCAAGTCAAAGTGATACGTATGAACAAAGATCCGATTGAAGAGGATTTCATTTCACTGATTGTCGGGATGTTATTACTTTGGATGGGTCTATTCATTCTTTCTTCTATCATTATGTCAATGCTATTGCCAGGCAGAGATTTTGAAACAATCATTTCAGTTGTGGCATCATCATTAGGTAACACGGGACCTGCATTGGGGTCCTATGGTTCTACGAATACTTGGGCATCCATGAGTACTCCTGCACTCCTATGGTCAACAATTCTAATGTGGTTTGGACGACTTGAACTGCTGACGGCCTTGATTCTCCTACATCCAAGAACATGGAGATCCGAGGAGAAGTCCGAAGAGAAGTTGACTCGAAGAGCCATGAAGGCATTCAAGGAATTATTCGGCAAAGAGGATTGATTCAGAACAGTGTCGTCTGGGCAGGGTCCGGTTCATCACCTTCATCTTTATCCTGTTCAGGCAGCACTTCCTCGAGGAATACTGGAGACCCCTTACGTTCTTCTAGTTTAGACTCATAATTTGCGACCAGTTTCTTGGTGGAATTTCTACTTGTTGGCAGGCCGCAGAGCAACGCATGTTCTTCACCTGTCAGGTCTAATGCCATACTGATGGAGAAATCATCAACAGCAATGCCAGATCTTTCATTGGCATACATCGCTGAAAGAATCGGCATCAATTCACGTTGTACCGAATTCATCGAAGCATCACTGGTCTCAGAGATTTTCTTGAGAATACTGTTTCTGCGCCACACCTCGTTGTTCCTCCGTAAGAAATCCGGATATGTGGATCTGACTTTTTCTGGGGCTCGAATTCTTGTGCATACAGCGGACAGTAATCCCAATTGCCCGCCCCAGTACCAACTCCTGTATGCTCTGTTGTAGAAACGGACCGGTAGTGCAATATCCGCTGCTGCAAGAGAACGGGCACCACGTTTCACTTCCGAAGCATCAGCGAATATGGAAGAGTTGTTCCATGACACCCAAGTAACAAGGTCATCGGGAGAAGTATCGAGATGTGGACCGAGGTTCTTAGCAGAAAGTGCATCCGGACATCGATACAATCGGTCAAGGCCTGGAAATTGATCGAGATGTTGGTCCCTGTTGGCATTGCTCATGTAGGCCCTGACCGCTGAGACATGGATGTGCTCTTCAGTTCCAATTGATATGGCTTGAATATCTCTGACCAAAGCGCGGATATCACCTGGATTCTCTGTCACAAGGATATCGAGTCCTTCTGGATCAATAGTCAGTACCTCGGCCTGTAGAATACGACGAGCGATTCCTCGAAGATCCTCGACCTTGGCTCGGTCAAAGCGAACAGTTTCCACCAAGCGTCTGAACCGGCTGCGAGTCTCCAACCAACCTGAACCCTTTCCCCAGAGCCCCATCTCATCATTACACGCTAAGATCACAGGGTTTCGAGTTTGACTGAGAAGTCGTAGCAATTCCGCCTTACCACCCCGGTCTCCCGCTCCAGTGACCTCCGCAACTGAAGTCTCATCCCTTTGCATCATCTTGTTGATCTTTTCTTCTCCCATCTTTGCCAACCCCCCCTGAATATGGTCTACTTC
>CALCOQ010000083.1 GCA_937897005.1 uncultured euryarchaeote | reverse complement strand
TTTTCGTCAGAGACAAACTCGGATCTGATAACCAGATACAACAGGATATACATCGAAGGTTCTCAATCGAGTGGGTTGCCTGCTGATACCGCTGATCTGGTGAGCAAATCAACTACCAGTCATTTGTCTCTGCGCAGGAGGAGGGCGCTTTCTGCGGGAACAATGTGGGGAACTGCGATTGGATTGTTGGTGGCTACTGTGGCAAGTCTCAATGTCACCATCGCAATCGTCCTACAACTTGGAGGTACCATCTCAGGAGTCGCCTCAGGTCTCAGTGGAGTAGATGTTGATTCAATCGCTGCAGGCAGTGCTGGGTTCGGACTACCTGCATTGGAGAACAATGCAGTGATAGATGAGAATATCAACGCCTTCAAGATCACGGTTTCGATTCTCATTCTCATCAAGGTGATGACCCTGGGGGCCATCGCAACCAGACTACGGGGTGGCGGAGTGACATCAGCGATCGGTCAGATGATCCAGATGATATGGATCGCCGGAATCACCAGCCTGATCACAGCGGTAATGATGGAAGCTTCGATGACGATGTTCTCACTCGAGTCTTAACCAGAGTTCTCTTCAGCGATACGCTTCTTCGATGCGGCCCACGAGCATATTGGGCACTTACTGAGGTCATGGTGTCTTGCTGGACAATACTCACGTCCAAAGAAGATGAACTGCAGATGCCTCTTGTGCCATTCCCCTTCAGGGAAGATGGCTTTCAGGTCCCTTTCAGTCTGTTGAACATTCTTTGCCTTGGACAGGCCCCAACGCGAGGCTAGACGATGGATGTGGGTATCGACTGGGAATGCAGGAACTCCGAATGCCTGGACCATGACCACAGAGGCGGTCTTGTGTCCAACGCCTGCCAATCTCTCCAGTGCCTCGAGGTCTACAGGAACTTCGCCATCATGCCTGTTGATGAGTTGTTGAGCCATCAGATGGATGTTTCTGGCCTTGGTCGGCGCCAGACCTATCTCACGAATTATTTCCTGTATCTCATCTACTTTGAGTTCACACATTTCTTGAGGAGTCCTGGCACGAGAGAATAGAGTAGGTGTGATCTGATTCACCTTCTTGTCAGTGGATTGTGCCGATAACAGAACTGCAACGAGTAATGTGTAAGGGTCACCATGGTCAAGTGGTATTGGGGTATCAGGAAATAATTCATCGAAGATGAGTGAGATACGTGATGCCTTTTCATCTCGGCGCATCTTCTCACCATCATTCTTTGATATCGGCATTTATCGCATATTCAGCCCCAGTCTTCCAACCATACCAGAAGCCGAGGATGATGACAACGATTGGAATCAGATTGCATGGCAGCCACACTGCAACATCCATGTTCTCCTTTGAAGCACCCAGCAGCCACCAGATGAAGAGACCGATGAGGGCTCCAGGGAAGAAGGAAAGAGCGCCGAACAACAGTGCCCGCAAGGTGCGCATATACGTAGCGGGCGGGATGAATGAAATGAAGATTGAGGACTCCCAGTCCGACTACTCAATTCCAAATCGTGCTGCAACCTCATCGGCTGTATCACTGTTCAGAACATCGCTAGTGCCCAGCCAACCCTTACGAGCGATATCAACTCCATAACGGATATCCGTCAAGCCGCGCAGGTCGTGAGCATCGGGATTTATCGATACCGGGATGGACAGTTCCTTGGCCCGCTTACACAATCGCCAATCCAGATCGAGTCGGTATGGTGAAGCATTCAGTTCCACCATCTTCATGGCTCCATCATCGTTCATCTCAGCAATTGCCACAAGAACCTCATTCAGGTCCACCTCGTAACCTTCTCTGCCTTGCAGGATTCGTCCAGTAGGATGCCCTAACATCGTGGTGCTGGGATGTTCCATGACTTTGATCAATTCCTCGGTATTGGTTGTTTCATCCCTTCCCTTCCATTTTGGGATGGCATGAACACTTGCGACAACATAGTCGAGTTTCTCCAATGTCTCATCGTCATAATCAAGTTGTCCTCCTTCAAGGATATCAGATTCAGTGCCATGGAAGAGACGGAAGTCAGCTCCCTGTTCTTTCCATGCAGCATTGTAACGACGAATCGTCTCTCCCTGTTCAAGCAGGTCATCTGGGGCCAGCCCGTGGGCGATCTGAAGAGTCTGTGAATGGTCAGCGATCCCTAACCACTTCCAACCCAGACTTCTGGCGGCAGCAGCCATCTCCTCAAGACTTGCTTCGCCATCTGAGAGGTTGGTGTGGTTGTGCAGACTACCTTTGATTCCCTGCATCGAAATCAGGTCAGGTATTGCATCTGCTTCCATCTCTCCCATGTCCTCACGCAATTCAGGTGGCACCCACTGCATATCCAGATGGCGATAGATATCCTCTTCAGAACCTGCTTCCAACGAATGAACTGCAGCCTCCATCCCTTTGAGGTCACCTGCCAATTTGATGGGGATGAGCCCGAACTCATTCAGTTTGAGTCCTCTGTCGATGGCGCGCTGTCTCATCCGGACATTGTGTTCCTTGGAACCAGTGAAGTATGCAAGAGTGAATGGGAACATCTCATTCGCTACTAATCTTACCTGAGCATCGATGGTTCCACTTGATTCGAGTTGTTCATAGTCAGCACCACCGATGGCGTCAAGGACATTGTTATCGAGGACTCCCAGTTTGAAATCCTCGTCGAAGATGCTGGTATCCAATATCAGGCTGATCTTTGATGCACCCGCTCCTTTCACATCTGCGATACCTGAAAGCCCGAGGATCGCTGCTGATACTTTCTCATGGTCAACAGGGTCAGCTGCAACCACGATATCGAGGTCACCTATGGTCTCCCTACGTCTGCGAGCCGAACCTGCCAGTTGGGCCTTGATCACACCATCGAGAGCAGAGACACGATTCTGGAATGCCTCGCCGTATGCCAGGCCGACGTTGAGGCGACGTCTGGCACGAAATCGACTCAATAATTCGATTCCATCGAGCATTCGTTGTTGTGATTTCTCACCCAGACCCTTCATCGGTGCCACGTCTCCCGCTTCACAGGCCGCCTTGAGAGCAGCGACCGAATCGATTCCAAGTTCATCGTGCATCAGTTTGATTCGCTTCGGGCCAAGGCCGGGGATGGCCAGCATCTCAATGAGCCCCTGAGGAGTTTCATCGTGTAATTTCTTCCAGTCTCCAGCCCATTCTCCATCTTCGATAGCCTGACAAATGGCTCCACCAATGCCCTTCCCGATACCCTTCAGTTCAAACAGCCGTCCGGTTACGACCAGTTCACCAATGTCATCGGTCAGACCGGAGATGACCCTCGATGCATTCTGGTAGGAGCGGACACGAAAGGGATTGGCACCTTTCAATTCAAGCAGAACTCCAACCTGATGCAGAGTGGATGCAACCTGAGAACGCGAGAACCAGGGTGGCCCATTGGGTCGCTTTCTTGGTAATGACCAGTTTCCAGATTTCATCAAACGCCTCCCGCGGGCTGTTATGAATCGTCGCCCTTCAATAAGCATGCGAGTCTGGCGACTGCAATGCTGGACGTGGATTCACTCGAGACCATGTCGCAGTTATCCTGTGGATTTTCGATTCTGGGATTCATGTTCATCGCCTCAGCATCACGTTCTGAGAAACTGGAATCCATGGTCCAATGGTTCGTCGTGCTCTCCAGCATCTGCGCTGCGGTCTTCCTCATCCTGTTGTGGAATGCAGGAGGAGGAATGTGGGGTTCCCAGGCGATGGTCAGACCATTGGCAGTATTGAGCATCCTCATTGCAATAGCGGCCAGATTGAACCTCAAGGGAGCGCAGATTTCACAAGGAATGAATCCCCATGAGATAATGAAAGAGAGTGCAGACGTTTCAGAAGCAGTTTCAGTATCACAGGATGAATAATCATTTCATTGGTTCGTGTTGAGGCGTATCATCGCTTATCTATCACAGAATTCCCAAACTATCTTTGCTGAAGTCTTTGCTCCTCGCCACATGAAGGGGCGTGCTATCCTACTTGTGGTGCTGCTGCTTGGCAGTATTCCGGCATTTCCTGAAACGTTGCTGCATTCTGGTGAAGCAGGGCCAACCACCAATTTTGGTAATAGTGGCTTTCCCCAATCGGTGAATGTCACATTC
>CALCOQ010000082.1 GCA_937897005.1 uncultured euryarchaeote | reverse complement strand
TTGTTGTTGCTGAACAGCGAAACGCTGTTCCCTCTTGTTTCAAAGTCTATGTCGACATGGTTCATATCAAGATTGACGTACAGACGGAGATGTTCCCTCAATTGGTCTTGGTGTGCTTCCACCCACGCACTTGAACCCCACAATCCTTCTTCTTCACCACCCCAGGTGCAGAACATCATCGTGTACTGAGGTTTCTTGTTATCGGTCAAGAGTTCGCTGAAAACAGTTGCAAGCTCCATCACCGAGGCAGTTCCTGAAGTATCATCCACAGCACCTGGTCCATGATAGACCGTATCGTGGTGTCCTCCCACAATCAGAAGGTCATCGGTCTCACCTTGCCATTTACCACAGGGAACTCTGACATCCAGTTCTCCAGTGTTCTGTACATTGGTGCTGATAGAAACCAAACCGGATTCATTGTTCACTGCATCGATGATTTCGTATCCTGCTTCACTTGAAATCATTACGAATGGGATGTCATCAGGCATCACTCCTCCATTCGCTTCGACCACGGCATCTACATTGACGCTCTTGAAAATTGGAACGCAGTTATCCGCCTCGACCTTGCCACAGTTGTATTCTGTATTGACAACGATCAGTGCTGCAAGGTCATGTTGTGCAGCCAGACTGTAGACCTGAGTGTTGCCGGATACTCCACCGCTGCCCCAGAACACCATGCCGATGTTATCGCTGGCCGAGGTCCAGTCCTCCTCCTCACTTCCATCACCAAGGTCGACCACATCTGCCTGTCCGAAGTTGATGTTGCGAGTACCTGAGAATCCTTGGATGACCACCTGAGTACGATGTTCGTAATCAGTCACATCTCTGCTGGTATCGAAAGGACTGCATGGTTGGATGAAAGGGGTGCCTCCTGGGATGCAGAGTTGCAAGGTCGGTGCACTGACTATCGAGAACATTGGGACACTGAAATTCTCCAGAGTCGCCTCGTATCCCAGTGAGCCGAAAGTGTCGTGAATGTATTGTGCAGCATTCAATTCCTCTTGACTGCCTGACATTCGCCCCTCCCATTGAGAATGGCCGTAACCGATGAGTTCCTGAGCATATCCTCGGGCTCTGGTTGAATCAAATTCAATCAGGTCCGGGTATTCAACTTCATCTTCCATCAATGCTGAAACCAGTTCATATCCAGCATAACCGAGTGAACCGGTGATGACAAGACCAACGACGATCAATGCAGGTAGTGGTAAGGCGATAACCGCTTCATAGCCACGACGCCAAGGAGTCGCAACACCTACTTGAGAATCAATTTCTGCTTCAAGAACCAATTGCTCGTGACTCGCTTCTATAGGACTGTTTTCATTCAACCTTGCCAACAGTTCTGCCTTACGACCTGAAACTGGTAGGCCACGAGCCTGCAACTCTTGTTTGAGTTCTGCGACGTTCATCGCTTCAAGTTCCTCCATTGGTAACAGGCAGGCGTCCGTGACCCTTCAAACGATGGGTCTTCAGTTCAACTCGTCTCCGCTCCAACGAGAGCCTAGGGAATGTTCAATTTCAAGATGGTCAAGAATACGGGCAACAATGAAATCAACCATGTCCTCGAGCCCCTTAGGATGGCTATAGAACGCCGGACTTGCAGGTAATACCACGACACCATAGGTAGAGAGTCTAGTCATCATCTCAAGATGCACAGTTGCATAAGGGGTTTCTCTTGGAATGATGATCAATGGCCTGCGCTCTTTCATCGCCACCACCGCAGAACGAGTCACTAGATTATCTGAAATTCCATTTGCTATCTTACCGATGGTGGTGCCTGAACAAGGGCAGATGATTACACCGTCAATCTTGGCAGAGCCGCTGGCTGAGCGTGCAGCGATGTCAGAATTATCTTCGAGATGGGCGCCAGTTCTCTGTGCCAGTTCTTCAGGTGTGATATGGCATTCATGACCAAGAGTCAGGCTTCCAGCATCACTGACCACCAAACGCACCTCGTGTCCGTTCGAGGTCAGAAACTCAGTCAATCTACAACCATAGGCCGCTCCTGAAGCACCGGTGATTCCCACAACGTATTCGCCCATGATTCACTCATCCTGTTATTTACCCTAACCTTGCAAGGACTCTGTCAAGGGCTTTCACATCCTCTTTGAAAACCTTCGGTTCCTTGGACCAAGCAACTCGAATCCACGTTGACAGGTTCTTGTGAAACATGCATCCAGGAACGACCAGTAACCCTTCCTCTGCTGCGATTCCATCAATCAACTCTAGAGCATCACAACCAATATCGAAAGCCCCGAAAACCCCGAATGGAGGAGCCTGCCATTCGATTCCATGTTTCTCCAGTATCGATTCCAACAAGGGGATGTTATGCTTCCGTCTCTCTTCTATCGCATCCAAGGCACGTTCCAGATGAGGCCATGCTGCAATGGCTAGACGGGCACTCGGAATCGCCATCATTCCATTGAATGTCTGGAATGCTCTATGGCCATTGATGGCAACTTCTTCACTACCGATGAACCAACCGAAACGGAGTGCTCCAAGACCATAGATCTTTGTGAGTGAGCTCATGCTGACACAGTGATTTCCCAGACTGTGCAGAGGCTTGTATTGATCGGAACGTCTCATGCAGTCATCATATACCTCATCAGCGAGAAGTGGAATTCCTTCCATCCTGGTCGCTTCCACCAACCATTCAAGGTCATCATCCGTCACCTTGAATCCGGTTGGGTTGAGAACTGGAGTGAACAAGACACCATCTACGGTTGGGATGAGTTCGGACAACCTTTCACGGTCCAATCTCCATGCTCCGGGACCATCGATGATGCGTTCGAATTCGACTGTTTCAAGCCCCATCAATCTTGCGCTGTGGCAAACCGGTGTGTAGGCAGGCATCTCAACTGCCAATCTTTTGGAACCTGGAGGAAGTGCTGCTGCCAGTGCTAGGTGAATGGCATCTGTGGTACCATGAGTGGGGACCACTCTTTCTATCGAGACACCCTCTCTGTCTGCGATCATCTGTCGGACATCAATACCATCATTGAATGGATGAACCAACAGATCTTGAACTCCATCCAATTCCTTTGACCAATCCAGTTGCAAGCCTGATTGTGATAGGTCGTGCTCTCTCTTTTCCATCAATCTGGAGATGTACCAGTCGAGATGCGAGAAAGGAGGAATCTCTGAACCGTGGACAGCAGGTCCATTCTGTGGCCACCAGACTCCTGCCATAGATGTGAGAGGGGGTTCATACTCTTGACAATAGTCGTTTGCAGACTTCAACTCCAGCAGAGTCTCCTTCAGCCTCGAAGCGCTCCATCAGAACCTTGAGAATACTGTCGTTGCCGTTCTTCAAGAATAGAGAGAATCCAATATGCCCCGCACTCTCAGTGCTGAGTTCAAGATTCCATGCCGCCCTCAGCGCTTTTTCTGAGGAATGTTTGAGAGCGATGTCAGCAACCAATTCAGGTCGTGATGCATGACCCTTGGAAAGGTCTAAGATGACCTCCATCACCTCTTCTTCATCGATATCTGGTGTATCATCTCCACTGCAATCGAGTTCGAGTGAGAGCCTCTTTCCCCGCCATATCGCATTCTGCAATGCATTTCCTTCGATTGAATCTGGAACCTCATCGATACTGTTTCTTCCAAGGCTACAGAGTATGTACGAACTAATGTGTGGTGGACAATGTTCGATCATCTCTTCATCGCCCAGATGGGACCAGATAGTCAACAATTCATCGCCACTGTACCTTTCCAGCCCGGAGTCTCTCATCATCTTCCATGCGTGTCTGGAATCCTCCAGCATGCCATCTAGTCCTGCTGCGTTCAAGAGGCATTTCACTTCCCCGATTCTGTTTCCTTGCCTTCGGTGAAGTGTGGCTGCTCTTCTGAGGCCTCGTGCAGCTTTGTTGATCTGGCCTTGGCTCATCCTCAGGTCCGCCATTTCGACCAGAAGGGAGATGGTTTCACTCGAAAGGTCCAGGTCTCCTTCATCGACGGATTCTGGTGAGTCGACGAGAAGCATGCTATCATGAATTTCTGCTCGCTTCAGAAGGTTGGCCACCTCCAATGCTTCCAGGTCTGGAAAAAGGTCTGCAACATTGGCCCTTGACAGTTCACCATCTTGGCCTCGATACAGGACTTCTCTTTGCCGCAGTTCGCTATTCAATGCTCTGGTCAGATCTATTCCCTTGTCGGTCAGCAGATACGCTGTCACCCTCTTTCGCTCATTGGCGACTCTACGTCTCTGAGAGATGATTAGCCCTTCATCAATCAAGCCCTTGACAGTCCTTGAGATGTGTGATTGTGCCATTTCCAGCCTTTGCACCAGGCCGCGTTGGCTGAATCTGCGTGGATATTCATAGCGTTCCTGATGCTCTTGACATCCTGATAATGAGAGCAGAAATCTATCCCTGTTACTGGGTCGCCCGCTGCTCACACGTCTCCCTCCTCTCACGCCTTCATGGGGCGAGGTGGATGAAGATGCCGTCCATGCAGCGATGTTCAACCATCATTGCGCTTCTCATATTGTGTCCAATCATTCCCGCGCTCAGTCAATTGTCCAAGGGTGGGAAATTCTGCGGATTGTGGAATCATGGCCGCCTTCTTGGCATTTCGGCGGGCCACCATTATCGTACCAGCGATTCCAATGATTATCACTCCACCAAGAATTGGAGCGATCTTCAACAGCATCTGAATACGGCCACGCTGATCTGCGAACATCTCCAGAGGTTCTCCGAAGGCCATCGTATCCAGAGTCAGGACATCGACATCGTATTCTGGGTCATGAGTGATGTTATCTCCGACCGGGTGGTTGTAGCCACCTATCATTCTCATCCCTTTGTAGTGCCCATCGGGAAGGCTGTTGTTCCTGAGGTCAGCTTTGACCACTGGTCGTATTCCGTGGATCTGGAATAGAACTTCTTCCTCAACTCCGTCGATGGTGGCGTTGGAAACCCAACGTACACTGCCCATACGGGCACCATTATTGTCGAAGTGTACTCCGCCAGCACGTACCATGGAGGAATTCTTCACTCGCTCTTCACTGAGTTCATCTCCATCACTTGAGCAATGTGTGTCGCGGTACTCCTTGACCTGGTCCCTGACACTGGAATTCCCTTGCATGTCACCTTTCTGCACATAGTCCAGGCCACACTTGAGTGGGTGTCCGAAATCATCGTGCGTATCCATCTGCGGGCCGCGAGGTCCGAGGTCTTTCTTTGAAGGCGCATGTCCAGCGAATGGCTTGGGGCCTGGCAGTTTGCCGAATTGTTCCTTGGCCCAGTCCGCAACTGTTTCTGACATGTATGCTCCCATGCCATATTCGACGATGGTCATCAGGCGAGAATCATTCGAGGATGCATCCCATCCGTTGATCACTTGATCATATTTCCATACGCTGTTCAGTACGTTGGCGGTGACATTCTTGGTTCCTCTTTGCTCACTCTTGTCGATCTTTGCTTTCTCGTCTCCAGCCTTGTGATACTTGACTTGATAATGAGGCATGTTCTCGACCTCCAGAGTCTTTTCTTGGGTGTTGACTCTGAAGATGTAGCGAACAAGGTCAAGTTGTTCATCTGAATCATTGTCAGCCAGATCGTATTGGAGATTCGAGGACTCCAGTATGAACACGATTTCGCAGGTGTTGTTGCTACAACTCTGCGAGAAGTCAGTCATCTCCCACGATACTTCGCGGAAATCAATCCATTTGGCGATAGGCTCTGTTTCCAGATCCTTTCCCGCCATGTCATCAAGGGTTCCAGCAAGGCCCTGGCCACGGACATTGAACAGGCCATCACCGTTGGAATCCTCATACTCCAGTATTCCATCCAATTTCTGATAGAACATGGTGTGCATCGGGATTCCGATCCGCTTCTTGAAGTGTCCATCATCGCCGTAGGCATCAGCCACACCCATGTAATGGGTCTGAGCGGTCAACAGTGAAATTGCACCAGGGTCGCCTTCGACTCCCCATTCAAGGTGCATGCGTGAATTTCCGAGAATCATTTTCAATTCCCCTTCATCTTCATCTAGCACGATTTCGATTCTTTCGTTCGTATAGTCGATCACCTTGTCTTCAGCACTGTCCACTATCTGTTCAGCGGTAGCGCTTGGTATGGCGATCAACATCAGGCTCATCATCAATATTGCAGCGGTGGTTCTTCCGGTTCGCATGAGACTGTTTCATACGGCTCAGTATATGAACGACCGGTGAAGATATACCAACTTGTCAGGAGATATTACGATTCAAGCAGGATTCAGCGGTCGAGATCAAGGAATCGATGACAGCTTCCTCGTTCACATCATGCCCTAATTGAGACAGAGAGGTTGTGACTTCAGCCCCAAGTCCACAACCAGAGATGCCTTCGACCCTCCCTTCTGGAGTGTTGTGATTGATGGTGAATCCATGTCGTGAGACCCATCGCAGGAAAGACAATCCGATACTTGCAACCTTATGCCCATCTACCCAGACGCCTTGCATTCTCTTGTCGCGCTTCCCATCGACTCCAATCTTCGCCAGCGCAGTGATTATCCAACTCTCGATCTTGTTGATGATCTGAGAGACGTTATTCTCATCCTCTTGTTGCCAGTGGATGATTGGATAGACCACCACTTGTCCCGGTCCGTGCCAAGTGATTCCACCACCTCTGTCGACTTCGTTGCACAGGTAATCCTCGGGTATGGTGACTCCTTCTTTCCGCGCTCTGGGCCCGATGGTCACAACCTCTGGATGCTCCAGTATCAAGATGACATCCTCTGTTTGTCCTGCTACTCTCTGTTGTTGTAACTCTCTCATCAGCGAATCGGCAACAGAGTGCTCGATGCGGCCGAGAAGACGAAATTCCATACTGCTGCCTCAGAATCTTCCTGAAGAGCCGAATCCACCGCTTCCTCTTTCGGTCTGGCCGAGTTCATCCACTCCATCCATCTCCTCGAACACCACTTCAGGAACTCTTGCCAACAACAGTTGTGCACATCGCTCCCCCTTGCTCAAGTGGAACTGCTCACCTTCACCTATCCAGGTGGCTAGTACCATCAGTTCGCCGCGATAATCAGAATCGATGGTCCCAACTCCATTCGGCATGATCATGCCCTTGGCTCCAAGGCTTGAGCGCGAGCGTATCTGCCCCTCCCAACCCTGAGGTATCGCCACCACGATTCCAGTACGAATTCGAGCGCTCTGACCCTTTTTGATGATAGTCTCCTCAAGGCACCGAAGATCCCAGCCTGCGGAGGAGGGGGTAGCGCGGCTCGGCGGTGTTGCGGCAGGGTCAAGACGAGTGAACCTGACGGTCAGTGGATTATCTCCCATATCGGTCGGGCAGAGGTAGGAAGTCTTCATTGATTGCCCTGATGGAGCATTTCTCAGGTCTGTTCATCCAAGATGAAATGATGATTGAAAGCCCTGTTTCAGTGATAATGATTATTACCCCTGCAGAAGGCGTTACGAACTCTAGCGCGTGGGAGTGTCGAACAGAGAGGGGTGATGATGTTGCAATCAGGAGAGAGCAGAGAAGGACAGGATATCGACCTCAGTTCAGAGTTCATTGAACCTATGCTCAAAGAGAATATTGACCGTTTTGTGCTGTTCCCGATCAAGCATGCTGATATCTGGGAGATGTATAAGATGGAACAGGCCAGTTTCTGGACTGCTGAAGAGATAGACCTCGCTCAAGACCTGAAGGATTGGGAGACTCTGAGCGATGATGAGAAGCACTTCCTCAAGCATGTTCTCGCCTTCTTCGCAGCCAGTGATGGAATCGTAAATGAGAATCTCGTTCTCAATTTCTCCAACGAGGTTCAGTGGCCCGAGGCTCGCGCCTTCTATGGATTCCAGATAATGATGGAGAACATCCATGCTGAGACCTATTCCTTGCTCATCGATACATACATCTCAGACCCTGATGAGAAGAACCACTTGTTCAAGGCGATCGAGACTGTACCTACTGTGATGAAGAAAGCTGAATGGGCACTGCGTTGGTTGTCGCGTAAGAAGGGCAATTTCGCTGAACGTCTGATAGCCTTCGCAGCGGTCGAGGGGATCTTCTTCTCAGGTTCCTTCTGTGCATTGTTCTGGCTCAAGAAGCGTAACCTGATGCAGGGATTGACCTTCTCCAATGAATTGATCTCAAGAGACGAAGGTCTTCATTGCGACTTTGCCTGTCTCTTGCACTCCAAGTTGGAGAAGAAGGCTGGAGAGAACAGAATACGTTTCATCATTTCAGAAGCGGTGGAGATAGAGAAGGAGTTCGTTACTTCTGCTCTACCTGTCAAGTTGATCGGAATGAATGGAAAGCAGATGTGCGAATATATCGAGTTCGTTGCTGACCGGCTTGCAATTTCACTCGGTTGTTCCAAGATTTACGATGCTGAGAATCCATTCCCATGGATGGAGATGATATCCATGCAGGGGAAGACGAATTTCTTCGAGAAGAGGGTGGCTGAATACCAGAAAGCAGGTGTGATGACGCAGGGAACATCCCTCGGATCGGTACAGACGCGTTTCTCAATGGAGGAAGACTTCTAAACCGTACGCGTACGG